>JALYWY010000185.1 GCA_030852475.1 Actinomycetota bacterium
GGCGTCCCGAGCCAGCCCTCCTGGAAGGCGAGGACGAGGGCGCCCAGCGTGGCGCCGAGGGTGAGCGTGTTCATCAGCAGCGTCTTCAGCGGCAGCAGGATCGAGCCGGTGAGGAGGAAGAGCAGGACGAGGGTCGTGATCGCGACGATCGCGACGACCAGCGGCGCGTGCTCGACGAGGCTCTCCTTCTGGTCGATGAAGCCGGCGGTGTTGCCGGAGACCAGCACGCTGCTTTCGCCGGGCGGGCTGAGGCCGCGGATCTCGCGCACGGCGTTCTGCGAGTCGGTGCTCAGCGCCGGCCCCGAGAGGGCGAAGTTGGCGTAGGCGACGCCATCGCCCGCGGGGGTGAAGGGGGCGCCCCGGACGACCTCGTCGACCGCGGCGATGCGGCGCTGGAAGGCGGCGAGCTGCTCGGGCCCGGTCGGCCCGTCGACGGTCACGGTCACCGCCTCGGTGACGTCGCGCGGGTAGTGGGTCTCGAGATAGCGGTAGGCGTCGTAGGAGGGCTGCCCGGGCGGGACCGCTTCGGCGCTGGGCCCGGTCAGGGTGGTCCAGAGCAGCGGCGCCGCCGCGGCCAGCAGGAGGGCGGAGCTGGCGAGGGCGACGGCGATCGGGCGGCGCATCACGCCGCGCGCCAGCCGGTACCAGCCGTCGGAGGAGTCGGAGACGGCCGGGCCGCGCCGGATCGAGAGCGCGTCGATGCGGGGGCCGAGCAGGGCGAGCAGGGAGGGGACGACGAGGATCGCCATCAGCGCCGAGAGGATCGCCACCGAGGAGCCCGCCACCGCCATCGAGTAGAGGAAGCGCTGCGGCATCACGATCAGCGCCGCCATCGCCGCGGCGACGGTGAGGCCGGAGAAGACCGCGGTGCGTCCGGCCGTCTGCACGGTGCGGCGGTGCGCCTCCCGCGACGCACCGCCGCGCCCTATCTCCTCGCGGTATCGCGAGACCAGAAGCAACGCGTAGTCGACGGCTAGGCCGAGGCTGAGGCCGGTGGCGATGTTGAGCGCGAACAGCGAGGTGTCGGCGAAGCTCGACATCACCCGCAGCACCAGCAGCGTGCCGATGATCGAGATCACCCCCATCAGGAGGGGGATCGCCGCCGCGATCACGCCGCGGAAGACGAACAGCAGGAACAGGGCCAGGATCGGGAAGGCGATCAGCTCGGCCGTGATCAGGTCCTCCCGCGTCTGGTCGTTGGTCTCGTCGAAGCCCGCCGCGAAGCCGCCGAGGGCGACGTCCAGCGAGCTCTCCGCAAGCACCGGCTGGACCTTTTCGGCGGCGATGCCGCCGGCGTCCTGGACGTCGTCGGTGGAGAGGTAGGCGGGGATGACCAGCGACTCGCCGTCGCGGGCGGTCAGGGTTGCCGACGCCCCTTTCTCGCGCAGGGGGTTGGCGACCCGGCCGATGTATTCGACCTGGGCGACTTCCCGGCTGAGCCGGTCGACCTCCTGGCGCACCGCGGGGCTGGAGACGTCGAGCTTGCCGCCGTCGGGGGAGCGGACGACGACCACCAGACCCGGATTGGGGTCGTAGCCGAGGGAGTCGCGCAGGAGCGCGCCGGCGCGCTCGCTCTCCGAGGCGCTGTCGGTGAAGCCGGCCGCCTTCAGGTGCTCCTCGACGTCGCGACCGACGACCGCGGCGAACAGGGTGAAGGCGGCGACGGCGGCGAGGACGAGCTTCGGATGCTTCCAGGTGAGGTCGGCGATCCGGTTCATCTGGCGCGACTGTACCAGAAATCAAAGTACTAGGTTTGAAATTCAAAGTAAGCTACACTCGGAGGGTGCCCCGGAGGAGGACCTACGACCAGGCCTGCAGCGTTGCGAGCGCTCTCGACCGCATCGGCGAGCGCTGGTCGATGCTGATCGTGCGCGAGCTGCTGCTCGGCCCGCTGCGCTTCTCCGAACTGGCCCGCTGCGTCGGCGGCGCTCCCACCGACGTGCTGACCCGCCGCCTGCGTGACCTCGAGGAGGACGGGGTCGTCCGCCGCCGCGAGCTGGACCCGCCCGCCTCCGGATCCGTCTACGAGCTGACCGAGGTCGGCCAGGGCCTGGAAGGCGTGGTGCTCGACCTCGGCCGCTGGGGCTTGAACTTCTACCGCCTCGACGACCTGCCGGGGCTGGTCACCACCTCGCTCGCCAACGCGCTGCGGGTGATCCTCGACCCGCCCGAGGACAGCGGGCCGATCGTCCTGCAGCTGCACAGCGAAGGCCACTCCAACTGGCTCCGCATCGGCGGCGGCGAGAGCAGCGCCGCCCGCGGCACGGCGGACCGCGCCGACCTCACCCTCACCGGCCCCGCCCCCGACGTGATCGGCGCGATCGTCGTCGGCGGCGAGGCCGAAGACCGGGTCGAGATCGAGGGCAACCGCGAGGCCCTGCTCCGCCTGCGCGGCTGGGTCGAGCTGCCGGAGCGCCTGCAGGCGGAAGTCGACGCCGCAGCCGGCGCGCCGGTGAGTTAGCTGCAGGGCGCGAGCTGGGGTTTGATGGGAGCTATCCACCCACCGCGTGACTGTTGCGGCTCCTTCAGTTGGTCTCGGCCCTGCAGCAAATCGTGAGGAGGACGGGGGACTCGAACCCCATCCGGAGAGCTACTCCGGACTCCCGAGTGTCAAACGGTCGCGGCGCCTCGCCGCTTCGTCCTCCACAGACATAAGGCCCGCGATTGCAAAACTCTCCCCCTGTTGACGGACTGAGTTGCTCCGATTACTCTCGACCCACGAGTGTCAATCGGTCCGGGGGTCGCTCCCCCGCACAAAAAGACCCGCTTCGGCGGGTCTTCGTGATTCAGGGGATGAGAGCTAGCTCAGCTCGGTGCCGTCGTAGAGCTTCTTGACGTGCACGGTGCCCGGGGGGCTGGCCTCGATGCAGAGGCGGCAGAGGACGCACTCGTCGACGTTCTCGTCGACGATCTCGACGGTGCCGCCGGCGTCCTTGTAGATGTCGACGGGGCAGACTTCCTCGAGCTTGGCGGCGAGGGCGGGATCGTTCTTGATCGAGTCCTCGACCTCGATGTCGATGAAGACCTTGTTCAGCTGCTCGGGCATCAGGCGGTCACTCCCAGCTTCTCCTTGACGACGTCGGGAATCTCGTCGATGCGCTCGACGACGCGGATGCCCGCGGCTTCGAGGCGGGCGATCTTCTCGGTCGCGGTGTCCTCTTTGCCCTCGACGATCGTGCCGGCGTGGCCGAAGCTCATGCCTTTCATCTCGTCGTCGTCCATGAATTTGCCGGCCATGAAGGCGACGATGGGGAGGCGGCTGTCGTTGTCCTTGACCCATTCGGCCAGCTGGGCCTCCATGCGGCCGCCGGGCTCGGTGTAGATGACGATCGCCTCGGTCTGCTCGTCGGCCTCGAAGTAGGGCATCAGCTCGGCGTAGGTGGAGCCGATGATCGCGTCGCCGCCGATCGAGACCGCGGTGGAGACGCCGAGGCCGGCCTGGGTCAGCGAGGAGGAGATCTCGGTGGTCATCCCGCCCGAGCGGCTCATCACCCCGACGCGCCCCGGCTGGTAGGCCTTGGCGGCGTCTTTGGCGGGGCCGCCGATGCCGCCCATCTTGCAGACCTCGGGGACGATCAGGCCGAGGCAGTTGGGGCCGATGATGCGGGCGCCGCGCATGTCGGCGAGCTCGACCATCTGGGCGACGTCGCCTCGGGGAACGCGCTCGGTGACGACGACGATCAGCTTGATCCCGTTCTCGATCGCCTCGAGGACGGCGTCCTTGGTGAAGGCGGGGGGGACGGTGACGACGGAGCCGTCGATCGGGCCGCCGTGGTGCTCGACCGCCTGGGCGACGGTGTCGAAGACCGGCACGCCGTGGACCTCGCGGCCCTTGCGGCCGGGGGTGACGCCGCCAACTACCTGCGAGCCGTAGTCGAGGCACTCCTTGGTCAGGTTGACCGCCTCGCGGCCGGTGATCCCCTGGACGATGAAGGTGGTGTCCTTGCTGAGGAGGATGCTCATGCGGGAGCTCCTTGAATCTTCGAGACGGCGCGGCCGGCGGCCTCCCACATCGAGACCGAGCGGTCGCAGTACTCGACGCCGTACTTCTCGAGGATCTTGAAGCCCTCGTCCTCCCAGGCGCCGGGGATGCGGAAGATCGCGATCGTCTCGCCGGGGTCCTTGCCGAGCTCGAGGCAGGCCTTGATCACGCCGCGGGCGACGATGTCGACGCGGGTGTTGGAGACGATCGACATCATCACCGCGATCTTCTCGACGCCGTCCTTTTCGAGCACCTCCTTGGCGAGGCCGCAGGCCTTCTGGACCGACGGGTTGCCGCCGATCTCCGA
>JALYWY010000321.1 GCA_030852475.1 Actinomycetota bacterium
CCGTAGACGCGTTTCGGGGCTGGGGTGTAGATCTCGATTCGGTAGCGGAAGTCGAAGAGGCGCTCGGTTCGCTCGCGCGCCCAGATGAGGGAGTCGAAGGGGGTTAGTAGGGCTCGGGCCGTTGCGGCTCGGCGCAGGCCCGTGGGCCGCTCGGTCGAGAGGTAGGCGGGCTGCCGCCATCCCTCGACCCGGACCGGGATCAGGGCGCCGTCCTCGGCGAGCTCGGCGACGCGGGCCTTCGACTCGGCGCGGGGGAGGCGGAAGTAGTCGCCGAGGTCGGGCTCGGTCGCCACCCCGAGGCGCTTGGCGGCGATCAGGAGAAGTTGCCGCTGGGCCTCATCCTGCGAGGGCGTCGGCGCCTTGAGGACGTGGTGGGGAAGCACCCGCTCGGGCAGGTCGTAGAGGCGCTCGAAGTTGACCCGGCGCGCCGCGCAGACCCGGCCGGAGAAGAACAGGTACTCCAGTGCGGTCTTCTCTTCGCTCCAGCTCCACATCTCTCCGGGCTTGCGCCGGCGCTCCTTCGCCGCCAGCTCCGAGGCCCGGATCGGTCCCCGCTCCCGCACCATGTCGATCACGAACTCGAGCAACTGCGGCTGCTCGGCCGCGATCCGCGCCACGCCTTTCCACGCCAGCGTGTCCACCCGGGCCATCCGCCAGCGCAGCAGCGGCTGCAGCTCGACCGGCAGCAGCGAGGCTTCGTGCCCCCAGTACTCGAACAGGTCCCGCCGGCGCGCCCGCCGGGCCTTCCCCTTGCCGTCCTCGTGCCAGGCCAGGCGGTCCAGGGCCTGCTGCGGATACGGGCCGAGGCGCGAGAAGACCGGCATGTAGTGGGAGCGGCAGAAGACGTTCACCGAGTCGAGCTGGAGGAGGCCGACGTCGTCGATCGCCCTCCGCAGGTGCCTGGCGTCCACCCGGCCGGTCGGCCGCGGGCGGCCGAATCCCTGGGCGGCGAGGGCGAGGCGCCGCGCCTGCTCGGCGCTGAGGTCGAACTCGGGGTCGGGCGGCATCGGGCGATTCTTCCTACAGATCGAGCGAAGGCTGCGCCGGGTAGTGGACCCGCTCCCCTTCGACCACCGCGTCGGGAGTGAAGGCGTGCTCTTCCTGGCGGCCGTCGGGGAGGAGGTGGACCACGCGCCAGCCGCGGGCGAGGAGGGCGTCGGCGACGAGGCGGCGATGGCAGCGGCTGGGGTGGGACTCGGCGCACATGAACGCGGTGCGGCGCCGACCGGCCAGCGCTTCCAGCCGCTCCAAACCGGCGGCGAAGGCGTCGGTCGACATGTAGTCGGCGTAGGCGCGGAAGGAGGCGTTGCGCCAGGCGGAGTTGTCGGGCGGGGAGGCGCCTTCGGCGTCCTTTCGAGAGCGCCTGCCGCCGAGCTCGTCGCGGAAGGGCTCGTAGCCGATGCCCTGGGACCCCAGCGACTCCGCCAGCGCGTCGGCGCCGAACTGCGGGTGGCGGCGGGAGCCGGGGAAGCGCCGCACGTCGGCGATCGCCTCGATGCCAGCATTGCCGAGGAGTGCGATGAAGCGCTCGATCGGATGCGTCGAATGCCCCACGGTGAGGATCTCGGGCTTCATTGCTCGAGCTGGATTCTGGCGACTCCTCGATTCGACAGACGGCGATCGGCAACTCGCCGAACCTCACCGTGAAGGTGAAATAGGGCCTCAGACGTTCACGCCCAGCGTCGCCTTTCCCGTGAACCCGTCGCGGGCGAGGTTGCTGCCGGCCCGGGTCAGGGTGAGCGCCGAGCTCGAGCCGCCTTCTTCGCGGAAGATGAAATCGGCTTCGCGCGGGGTGATCTCGGCCGCGTTGCGGTTGTAGGGAGGGAGGGCGAAGACTTCGGCGTCCTGCCGGTCGGCGGTGAACAGCTGGCCGGTGTGCGAGACCTGGTCGCCGGTGTGGACCTTGAGGTGGATGTGGGTCGTGCGCCCGGGGTACTGGCCCGGGTAGACGGTCGCGAACTCGGCCAGGCCGTCGCCGTCGGTCAGCTGGATCCCACGCAGGAAGGTCGTGCCGGCGCTGCCCTCGGACGGCTCGCCCGAGTAGGCGCCGAGCGCGTCGCAGTGCCAGACGTCGACGGCCGCGTTGCGGATCGGCTCGCAGGTGTTCGCGTCGACGACGGTCACCGCGAGCGCGAGCGGGACGCCGGGGCGGTCCTCGGCGATGTCTCGCCGGACCTGCGCCAGGTCGATGTAGAAGGGGCCTTCCATCTGTTCGGGCGTCAGCACGCAGTCGGGCACCGCCTTGCCGCCTCGCGCCACGGACCTGGTCGGGTCGTTCTCGTCGGAGCCGCAGCCGTAGAGGGCGATGCTCGCCAGCGCCCCCGCCGACAGCGCCATCATCTCGCGGCGACGCATCGCTATCGGATCGATCTCGGACACTGGTCAGGTCCCTCGCATAGACCTTAGTACTCGACAAGGAGCTGCCAAGATGCTTACCGACGAGGTCCGGGCGCGCCGCAGAAGCTCGTGCTCGACCATTTCCACGACGAGGTCGAGCAGGACTGGGACGCGGTCCTCTCGACCTTCCCGCATCCGCGCTACGAGATCGTGCCGACGCAGACCGTGCACGACGGCGAGGCCGCGGTGCGCGGCTACTACCACGAAACGCGCGTGGCCTTTCCCGACCAGCGGCACGAGATGATCGCGCTGCGCCACAGCGACGACGCCGTGATCGCCGAGTTCTACCTGCTCGGCACCCACCTGGGGCCGCTCGGCCCGGTGCCGCCGACGGGCGGGTCGTTCAAGGTCCGGATGACCGCCTTCTTCGTCTTCGGCGAGAACGAGGAGCTCGTCTGCGAGCGGGTCTACTTCGATCAGCTCTCGTTCCTGCGCCAGCTCCTCGGCGGCATCGACCTGAAATCGCCGAAGGGCCTCCTGACCCTGGCGCGGGTTCTTCGCGGCTTCGCGAAGCTCTCGCGCGGGCCGAAAGACGTCATCTGAACGATCGGGCCGCCGAGGGCTAGCTGCGCAGCTCGTCGAGCGAGGTGACCTCGACGTCGAACGGTTCGTCGGCGGCCCGGCGGCGGCGGTACGGGGAGACGGTGACGCGGTGGGTCTCGCCGCAGACGCAGGGGACTTCGATCGGGCTGGTGTCGGAGGCGGGGTCGGTATCGACCTTGAGCCGGCGGAGCTGGCCGGTGGGCTTGCAGCCGAAGGAGATGACCCAGCCGTAGTCGGGTCGCTCGCCGCGTTTTCCTCGTCGGGGTGGTCCTGGCATCGGCCTATCTTCCTGGATCCAGGCCCGGCGGTACCTGCCGGGAGCGCGCGGGCGGGTCAGACCACCGCCAGCGGGTTGACCTGGCCGGCCGTGGCGCCGGCGATCTTGGCCGGGGCGGCGATGAAGAGGAACTCGCTCTGGGTGAGCTCGGCGAGGGGGCCGGTATCGAGGTTCTCGAGGATGAAGGTGCCGGTTTCGGCCAGCAGGTGCTGGTGGACCGGGAACTCCTGGCCGCTGCGGTCCTCCTCGGAGGGGACGACCTCGAAGCCCCAGTTGTCGGCGCCGACGAGGGAGACGCGGCGCCCGGTCAGCCAGCGGGCGGCGTCCCAGCCGGCGCCGGGCTCGCTCTCCAGGTAGCGCTCGGGGTCGGCGCGGTAGAGGCGCCCCCAGCCGGTGTGGAGGAGGACGACGTCGCCGGGCTCCACCGTCACCTCCTGGCGATGGCAGGCTTCTTCGAGGTGCCCGGGCTCGATCGCGAAGCCGCCGTCGAGGCTCTCTGCGCAGAGCAGGCCGGCGACGTCGAGGCAGACGCCGCGGGCGATCCAGGCGGGCGCCCCCTCGATCCCGAGCGTCCGCAGGCCGCCGAAGCCGAGGATCTCGTCGAGCGGGCGCCCGTTGTAGAACCTGCCGTCGATCCCGCTGTGGCCGAGGGCGTCGACGTGGCAGCCGTTGTGGAGGCCGCCGACGACCAGCTCTTCGAGGTAGGTGTCCTTGTTCTCCGAGGCCCGGCGGTGCTCCTCGGTGGCGCCGTGGGCGAGGATCGTCTGGCCCCAGGTCCGCCCCTGCCAGCGCGGCGCGGCGGCGTCGAGCGGCGGCGCCAGCTCGATCACCTCACCCCGGCGGGGGATCCTCAGCGCCGCCAGCAGGCGCTCGGGCGTCAGCTCGTTCCCCGACCCCCGCGTGTCCTCGGGGCCGTACCGTGACGGCCACCACGACATCGCTAGGCGAGGAGCCGCCTGCCGCTGTCCGTGCAGTAGGGGCGGCGGGTCTCGAAGTCCTGGGCGACGTTGACCCGCTTCAGCCAGCGATCGCGGCCGCTGTAGGTGGGCTTGAAGGGGCGGCGGCCGTGGACGGCGCGGTGGTTGTCGAGGATCAGCAGGTCGCCCGGTTTCAGCACCACTTCTGTGAGGTGTTCGTCGATCGTCTGGCAGAAGCCTGTGACCGCCTCGCGCACGTCCTCCTCGTCGCTGGCGACGGACATGTAGGCCGGGTCCACGACCATCTGCAGCCCGACGCCGTTCTGGCTGAGGATCGGCACCGGTTCAACCGCCGACTCGGTCCAGTCTTCGATCCCGGTCTTCTCCGCGCCTTCGGCCTGGGCGTCGTCGGCGGCGATCCGCACGCACGGCTCGAACAGGGCCGCCGGCAGCTCGCGGTGCGACTCGATGTCGACGATCGAGGCGACGGTGGTCGGCGCCCCGGTCGGGTTGCGCAGGCAGAAGAGGCAGATGTAGTCGGCCCGGCCGGGGTGGAACGCGTCCTCGGTGTGCCAGGCGAGCTCGACCTTGCTGCTGGCGCCCACCTGCTGGTCGGCGAAGGTCTCCATCGGGATGATGTCGTTGACGATGTGGCCTTCCTGCTGCGTCGCCCAGCCGAACAC
>JALYWY010000343.1 GCA_030852475.1 Actinomycetota bacterium
GTGCGGAGGCGCAGGAGCCGGAGGGCCTGGCCGCGGCGCGACAGGCCCTGCTCGAGGCGCGCTCGCAGCGGGTCTGGCCCGGCCTCGACGACAAGCGCCTCGCCTCGTGGAACGCGCTGGCGATCGCCGCGCTGGCCGACGCCGGCGCCGTGCTCGGCCGCGACGACTACCTGGAGGCCGCTCGCGCCGGCGCCGAGTTCGTCCTCACGCAGCTGCGCGACGGCGACGGCAACCTGCTGCGCACCTACAAAGACGGCCGCGCTCATCTCAACGCCTACCTCGAGGACCACGCCTTCCTGCTCGAGGCGCTGCTGACGCTCTACGAGGCGACCTTCGAGGAGCGCTGGTTCCGCGAGGCACGGGCACTGGCGGAGACGACGATCGAGCGCTTCGGCGACCCCGAGCGCGGCGGCTTCTACTCCACCTCTTCCGACCACGAGGAGCTGATCGCCCGCCGCAAGGAGGTCGGCGACCACCCGATCCCCTCCGGCAACAGCTCCGCCGCGATGGGCCTGCTGCGGCTGGCGGCGTTGACCGGCGAGCGCCGCTACGAAGAGCAGGCCGAGAGCGTCTTCGCCCTCTTCGGCAAACCCGCGGTCGAACATCCCGATGCCTTCGCCCACCTCCTGCGGGCGCTCGACTTCCACCTCTCCCCCACCCGCGAGATCGCTCTCGTCGGCGACGACCTAGGCGAGCTCACCGCCGTGGTGCGGGAAAGGCCGCGGCCGCACATCGTCCTCGCCGGCGGGCCGGCGGGAACCGCGGAGCCGCCGCTGATGGCAGGTCGCACCATGGTCGACGGGCGCCCCGCCGCCTACGTCTGCGAGAACTTCGCCTGCCGGCTCCCGGTGACCGCCGCCGAGGATCTGCGGCGGCTTCTGTGACCCTTTAACAAGAGCCGTCCCGCATCTCTGAAAGGATGCGGCGCGATGCGCGGCTCCGCCTTCACCTTCCCCGCCACCAAGCGGTCGAAGTGGCTCGTCTTCGTGCTCTGGTTCGCGGCGATCTTCATCGCCTTCGGCGCTGAACTCCCGGACAAATTCGAAGAGGCCGAAAACAACGAGGCCACCTCCTACCTGCCCGGCGACGCCGAGTCGACCAAGGCGCTGGCCAAGACGGAAGCGCTGCAGAAAGGCGAAATCGCCCCGACGGTGGTCGTCTTCCGACGCGAGAGCGGCCTCACCCCCGCCGACTTCCGGACGATCGAAGCGGACGTCCAGAAGATGACCGAGAAGCGGTACCCGGGCGTGATCCCGGATGGCGAAACCGCTGCCTCAGGCGGGCAGGAGCGCAAACCAGAAGCGACGGCCCCCGGCGACAAACCGGCGGGCAACGGCTGTGGCAGCCCGACCACCGAGGTCCCGGGCCAGCCGGCGGGCTATGCCCCCTTCGTCGGCCCGATCTGCTCGGCCGACGGCAAGGAGGCGATCGTCACCTCCTACATCAACGCCGAAGGCGAGGCCGAGCTGATCACCGACCCCGTCCAGGACTGGCGCGACCTCGTCTCCGGCGAGCGCGACGGCCTCGAGGTGAAGATCACCGGCGGCGGCGGCTTCTCGACCGACGCGATCGAAGTCTTCGAAAGCATCAACGGCACCCTGCTGCTGGCCGCGGTCGGCCTCGTGATCTTCCTGCTGATCTGCATCTACCGCTCGCCGATCTTCCTCTTCATCCCGCTGATCTCGGTGATGTTCGCCGAGTTCCTCTCGCGCTCGATCGGCTACGGCGTCTCCGAGCTCGGGGTGACGATCAACGGGCAGTCGAGCTCGATCATGTCGGTGCTCGTGCTCGGGGCCGGCACCGATTACGCGCTGCTGCTGGTCGCCCGCTACCGCGAGGAGCTGCACCACACCGAGGACAAGCACCAGGCGATGCGCACCGCGCTCGCCTCGGCAGGACCGGCGATCTTCGCCTCGGCGCTGACGGTGATCGCCGCTCTGCTCTGCCTCACCCTGGCCAAGGTCAACGGCACCGCCGGGCTCGGGCCGATCGCGGCGATCGGGATCGCCTGCGCGGCGCTCTCGATGCTGACCCTGCTGCCGGCCTTGCTGACGATCTTCGGCCGCCGCGCCTTCTGGCCCTTCATCCCCCGCTACGAACCGAATTCGGCTGGTGAGACCGAGGACCCCTACCAGCACCACAGCTTCTGGGCCAAAGTCGGCCGCCGCGTCGCCGCCGGGCCGGGCCGGGTCGCCGCAGGGGCGATCGCCGTCCTGCTGGTCTGCTGCGCCGGCTTCGCCTTCTTCTCGACCGAACTGACCAGCGAAGACAGCTACCGGACCGAGGTCGAGTCGGTCGAAGGCCAGGAACTGATCGACAAGAGCTTCCCCTCGGGCGCCACGGCGCTGACCGACGTGATCGTCCCGCAGGGCGACGACGTCGACGCCGTGAAACAAGCGGTCGAAGGAGTCGACGGCGTGGAGTCGGTCTCCGGCCCGGTCGCCAGCGGCTCGGAGGGAACCCTGATCCAGGCCACGCTCGAACCGAACCCCTACTCGACCGAGGCCTTCGACCTGGTCGAACCGATGCGCGAAGCGGCCACCGACGCCGCGCCCGACGCCCTCGTCGGCGGGCCCTCCGCGGTCGAATTCGACGTCCGCGACGCCGCCGGCTGGGACTCGATCGTGATCCCGCCGCTGATCCTGCTCGTCGTCTTCCTGATCCTGATGGCGCTGCTGCGGGCGGTGATCGCGCCGCTGGTCCTGATCGGGACGGTGATCCTCAGCTTCCTCGCCGCCCTCGGCGTCGGCTACTTCGTCTTCGACGTGATCTTCGGCTTCCCCGGCTCGGACCCGTCGCTGCCGCTGTTCGCCTTCGTCTTCCTCGTCGCGCTCGGCGTCGACTACAACATCTTCCTCGTCGCCCGCGCCCGCGAGGAGACCGAGAAGCATGGAACCGAACAGGGGATGCTGCGCGCGCTCGCGGTCACCGGCGGCGTCATCACCAGCGCCGGCATCGTCCTCGCCGGCACCTTCTCGGTCCTCGCCGTGCTGCCGCTCGTCTTCCTCACCGAGATCGGCT
>JALYWY010000353.1 GCA_030852475.1 Actinomycetota bacterium
TCGGTGAAGAGGGAGAACGGGCAGACGCCCGGGGAGAGGGTCGATACCCCTGAGGCGGGAATGTTCGCGAAGCGGCGAAATGCAATCTGATTCATGCCCGCCATAGGCGGGCAGCATCTGACCGGAGCAAGCCCCGAAGGGGCGCGACCCAATTCCCGGGGAGGGCGACCGGACCCTCTACCGCGCCGCCGAATTCAGCTTCGACGCCGCGCGTTCGCGCTCCAGGGCCTCGATTCGCTTCCTCAGGCCGAAGAAGTAGTCGACGCCGCTGATCACGGTGGCGGCCAGGGCGAGGTAGACGAGGATGTCGACGCCGAGGGGGGCGGGATTGGTGGCGATCAGGGCGAAGATGGCGGCGATCTGGAGGACCGTCTTCAGCTTGCCCATCCAGCTGGCGGCGATGACGATGCCGCGCTCGGCGGCGATCGTGCGAAGGATCGTGACGGCGATCTCGCGGGCGATGATCACCATCGCCACCCACGCCGCGAGGCGGCCGAGCGAGACCAGCGAGACGAGGGCGCCGGTGATCAGCAGCTTGTCGGCGAGAGGGTCCATCAGCTTGCCGAAGGTCGTCACCGCGTCGCGCGAGCGAGCGAAGTAGCCGTCGAGGCCGTCGGTCGCCGCCGCCAGCGCGAAGACCGCGGCGGCAAGGGTGTCGCCGTTCGGCGTCTCCCCGAGCAGGGCGACGACGACCACCGGCACCGCGAGGATGCGCAGCAGGGTCAGCGCGTTAGGCAGATTTAGCGGGAACAACTTTCTCGGCGTCCTTCTGGGCGAAGTACTCCTCGCCCTCGATGCTCACTCGGGGCAGCCATCGATCCATCCAGCTTGGCAGCCACCAGGCGCGCTTGCCGAGAAGCACCATCACCGCCGGCACCAGCAGGCAGCGCACCAGGGTCGAGTCGATCGCGATCGCCACCGCCAGCCCGACGCCGAACTCCTTCACCACCGGGTCGCCGTTGAGGACGAAGCTGGTGAAGACGCAGACCATGATCGCCGCCGCCGAGGTGATCACCCGGCCGGTGTTGGCCAGCCCTTCGACCACCGCCTGACGCTCGTCGCCGGTTTGTTTGAAGTGCTCCCGCATCTGCGTCAGCAGGAAGACCTCGTAGTCCATCGAGAGCCCGAAGAGGATCGCGAACATCAGCAGCGGCACGAAGCTGACGATCGGGATCGCGTGGTCGAGGCCGATCAGCGAGGAGCCCCAGCCGAGCTGGAAGACGGCGGTGACGATGCCGTAGGCGGCCGCGACCGAGATCAGGTTCATCGCCGCCGCCTTGACCGGGACCAGCAGCGAGCGGAAGGCGACGAGGAGGACGACGAAGCTGAGGGCGACGACGATCGCGATCATCAGCGGCAGCTTGTCGGCGATCTGGGTGGCGAGGTCGATGTAGCCGGCCGTCTGGCCGCCGACGTAGGAGCTGGCTTCGGTCCCTTTCAGCGCCTGCGGGATCACGGTTTCCCTCAGGTCTTCGACCAGGTCGACGGTCTCGTCCGCCCACGGCTCCGATTTGGAGATCACCGTGAAGACCGCCGCCGTTCCCGCTTCGTCCAGGGTCGGTTCGCCGACGGCTTCGACGTCGGCGGCTGCCGCGATCTCTTTCTGCAAGCCAGGCAGCACCTGTTTCGCTTCCGCCGGGGAGGAGAATTCGGAGGCGATCAGCAGCGGCCCGTTGACGCCGGGGCCGAACCCCTCGTTGAGCCCGTCGTAGGCCTGTCGCGAGGTGGTGTCCTCCGGCAGCGCGCTGATGTCGTTCTGTCCGAGCTCGAGCTGGAGGACCGGCAGCGCCAGGACGAGGAGGATCAGCAGCGAGACGACGGTTGCCGCGCCGGGACGGGCGGAGACCCGTTCCGCCCAGCGCCGCCAGCCGTGCGGCTCCTTGTCGTCCGGGTGGGTCTTGCCGAGGTGAACCCGCAGCGAGTCGATGCGGAGGCCGAGCGCGCCCAGCATCGCCGGCAGCAGGGTGAGCGCGGCGACGACAGCGACGACCACGGCCACCGCCGCCATGAAGCCGAGGGTGGAGACGAGCGGGATGCCGGCGAAGGCGAGCGAGCAGAGCGCGATGACGACGGTGAAGCCGGCGAAGGCGACGGCGCCGCCCGCGGTGGCGGTGGCACGAGCGATCGACTCGCGCAGATCCATCCCTTCGCCAAGCTGCAGTTTGTGGCGGGTGACGATGAAGAGGGCGTAGTCGATGCCGACCCCGAGGCCGATCATCGTCGCCAGGGTCGAGGCCACCCCCGGCACCTGCAGCACGTGCTCGAGCAGGCGGATGATCGAGAGCGCGCAGAGCAGGCCGACCACCGCGGAGACGATCGGCAACATCATCGCCGTCGCCGTGCCGAAGGCGAAGAGGAGGATCAGCACCGCGGCGGCGAGGCCGATCGCCTCGCTCATCTCGGTCTCGGGCTTGGAGAGCTGCTGGCCGACGTAGCTGCCGACCGAGGTCTCGAGGCCGGCCGCCCGAGCGAGACCGGCCGCGTCGAGGACCTGCTGCGCCTGCTCTTCGTCGATTTCTCCGGGGCCGACGTTGAGGACGACGGGGATGTACCCGATCGACTGGTCTTCGCCGAGGAAGGCGGCGCCCTCGGGGCTGAGCGGGCTGACGGCGGAGTTGACCTCCCCCAGCCCTTCCAGCTTTTCGGCGGTCTCTTCCACCGCGTGGGCGTATTTGGCCTCGGTCAGCTACCCCTGCGGCGCTTCGAGCACCAGCGGGTTACTGCCGTAGGCCTGTTCGGGCAAGTCGTCTTCGAGCAGTTCCGTCGCCTTGGTCGAGTCGGTCCCCGGCAGGGTCAGGTTTTCGCTCGTCTTGCTGCCGGTCGCCGTCCCGATCGCGAGCAGGCCGAGCG
>JALYWY010000363.1 GCA_030852475.1 Actinomycetota bacterium
CCCAGCAAGTGAGGGTGCGAGAGACCCCCCTCCCTGCGCTGGTTGCACTACTGGTTGCCCTAGTTGCGCTTATCCACTTCGCGCTCGAGGCGAAGACGCGGCTGTCGACGGGGATGACCGGCTTCGACAGCACCTGGTACCACGGGCCGTTCGCGGCGGGGTTCTTCCAGAGCGGCGATACGTGGGACCTGCACTTCATCGCGCCGCAGTTCCTGGCGTGGTTCTACCCGGCGAACGCCGAAATCTTCCACGCGGTGGGGATGCTGGCGTTTGGGCGCGACGTGCTGTCGCCGCTGCTGAACCTGGGGTGGTTCGTCGGCTGCCTGGTCGCCTGCTGGTGCATCGGGAGGCCGTACAAGGTCGCTCCATGGTCTCTCGTTCTGGGTGCCATCGCGCTCAGCGTTCCCGCGCTGGCAGACCAAGCCGGGGAGGCGAGAAACGACATCGTCGGCATCTTCTTCCTGCTCGCCGCCGTCGCAATTGCGCTGAATTCGGAACGTGACCTGCGGAGCGCGGTTGTGGTTGGTCTCGCCGCAGGGCTGGCGGCGGGAACCAAGCTCAACTTCCTGCTGCCGGCTGCGGTGCTGGTCATCGGACTGGCCGCGATCGCCCCACGAGGGGAGAAGGGTCGGGCTTTTGGCTTCGCGACCCTCGCCGCCCTCGCCGGCGGCGGCTACTGGTACCTGCGCAACCTCGTCCACAGCGGCAACCCGCTGCCGTGGATCCAGCACCTCGGCCCGATCGACCTGCCCGCGCCCGAGCAGGCCCTCGGCGGCCGCGAAGCCCACTCGGTCCTCGGCTACCTCACCGACGGCACCGTCTGGTCCGACTGGTTCCTCCCCGGCCTCCACGACGGCCTCTGGTTCCTCTGGCCGCTGCTGCTCCTCGCCGCCTTTGCCGGCCTCACCCTCGCTGTGCTGCCACTCCTCCGCCGACGGGCCGAAAACGCTCGGATATCGAGCGAAATCGGCCCATCGGCGGCGTTGGCGGTGGCGGGAGCGGTTGGCTTGGCCGCGGCGCTGGCGTGGTTCGTCGCGCCTACCTCCGCCTCCGGCCCCGAGGGCATGCCCCGCGGCTTCGAGTCCGGTCTCCGCTACCTCGCCCCGGCCCTGGTCCTCGGCCTCGCCCTGCTGCCAACCGCGCCGCAGCTCCGCAGGGTGTGGTTGAGCTTTGGCCTCCATAGGAGGCCTAACCTCAACCACACTTCAGGGTGGGGCGGCAAATGGGCGGTTGCAGGTGGCGCTGCGGCGCTGGTGCTGGCGATCGGGGTCGGCTATCCGGTTCAGCGGCACTACCTGGAGGGGCGGTACAAGGACCCGACCTTCACCGCCCCGGGCCTCAACGCCGCCTTCGCTTGGGCCCGCGACGTCTCCGACGCCCGCGTCGCCACCACCAGCACCCGCCAGTACCCCCTGTTCGGCACCGACCTCTCCAACCACGTCCAGTACCTCGGCACCGAGCAACCCCACGGCGGCTTCGAATCCCCCACCACCTGCCGGCAATATCTCCAACTTCTAAGCGAAGGCGACTACGACTACGCCATAGCCACCCGCGATCGAACCGAGCCAGGCAAGCCCCCGTACCCACCTTCGGCCCAGTGGACGAAAGACGCCGGAGCAACGCCCATCCTGAAGAAGCCCCCGTCGGTCGTATTCGAGCTACCTGAAGCCCTGGATCCCTCGGCGTGTAGATGACCAGGCTCCTCGCGCGGGTGGCACGGTAGGGGGGACCATCCCCGAGGTGTCCTCGGGGATGGTGGGTCCCCTGCCGTGACAGGACCCGCGCGCCGACCACCCCCGTCCCTCATACTCCCCACGCCCGCCTATGGACCACATCCGCAACTTCAGCATCATCGCCCACATCGACCACGGCAAGTCGACGCTGGCCGACCGCATCCTCGAGCTGACCGGCGCCGTCGACCCGAAGAAAATGCAGGCGCAGCTGCTCGACTCGATGGACCTCGAGCGCGAGCGCGGGATCACGATCAAGGCCCAGGCGGTGCGGGTCGAGTACGCCGCAAAGAACGGCGAGACCTACCACCTGCACCTGATCGACACGCCCGGCCACGTCGACTTCTCCTACGAGGTCTCGCGCAGCCTCGCCGCCTGCGAGGGCGCCCTATTGGTCGTCGACGCCGCCCAGGGGGTCGAGGCGCAGACGGTCGCCAACACCTACCTGGCGGTCGAGAACGGGCTCGAGCTGATCCCGGTTATCAACAAGGTCGACCTGCCCGGGGCCGAGCCCGAGCGGGTCGCGCAGGAGATCGCCGACCTGCTCGGCGGCGACCCCGAGGAAGCGCTCTGGATCTCGGCCAAGACGGGGGAGGGCGTGCTCGAGGTGCTGGAGGCGATCGTCGAGAGGATCCCGCCCCCCGAGGGCAAACCCGACGCTCCGCCGCGGGCGCTGATCTTCGACTCCGAGTTCGACCCCTACCGCGGCGTGATCGCCTACGTGCGGATGGTCGACGGTTCCTTCAAGAAGAACGGGCAGATCCTGGCGATGCAGAACGGGACCGAAGCCGACATCGACGACATCGGCTTCTTCCGCCCGGCGATGACCGGAGTGGAGGGGATGGACGCGGGCGACGTCGGCTACCTGATCACCGGGATCAAGGACGTGACCAAGCTGCGGGTCGGCGACACCCTCACCTCGCAGTCGAACCCCGCCTCGGAGCCGCTCGAGGGCTACCGCGAGGTGCGGCCGATGGTCTTCTGCGGCCTCTTCCCGATCGACACCGACCGCTACGAAGACCTCCGCGACGCGCTCGAGAAGCTCTCGCTCAACGACGCCGCCCTCTCCTGGGAGCCGGAGACCTCCGAGGCGCTCGGCTTCGGCTTCCGCTGCGGCTTCCTCGGCCTCCTCCACATGGAGATCGTGCGCGAGCGCCTCGAGCGCGAGTACGACCTCGACCTGCTGGCGACGACGCCGAACGTGCGGTACCTGGTCAACCTCACCAACGGGGAGCAGAAGGAGGTCCACAGCCCGACCGAGCTGCCCGACCCCGGCGCGATCGAGTCGATCGAAGAGCCCTACATCCGCGCCACGATCATCTGCCCGAAAGAGCAGGTCGGAGCGGTGATGGAGCTCTGCCAGCAGCGCCGCGGCACCCACGTCGACATGCACTTCCTCAGCCCGCAGCGGGTGCAGATCCGCTACGACCTGCCGCTGGCGGAAATCGTCCTCGACTTCTTCGACCTGCTGAAGAGCTCGACCCGCGGCTACGCCTCGCTCGACTACGAGCCGATCGGCAACCGGGCCTCCGACCTGGTCAAAGTCGACATCCTCCTCGCCGGCGAGAAGGTCGACGCGCTCTCGATCATCGTCTTCCGCGACTTCGCCTACGACCAGGGCAAGCGCCTGGTCGGGCGGCTGCGCAAGACGATCCCGCGCCAGCTCTTCGACGTCCCGGTCCAGGCCGCGGTCGGCTCCAACATCCTCGCCCGCGAGACGGTCAAGGCCCTGCGCAAGGACGTCACCGCGAAGCTCTACGGCGGCGACGTGACCCGCAAGAACAAGCTGCTGAAGAAGCAGAAAGCGGGCAAGAAACGGATGAAGGCCGTGGGCCGGGTGGAAGTGCCGCAGGAGGCGTTCCTCGCGGTACTGGAGATCGACGAGTAGCGCGCTGGCTGCGCGGCCAGTTAGAGTGCCCGCCCATGGCACTCAAGACCGATGCGGTAGGCAAGGAATGGCCCGCCACCACCTACCAGGTGGGACGGGAGAAGATCAAGGAGTACGCGAACGCGCTGGGGATCGACAACC
>JALYWY010000367.1 GCA_030852475.1 Actinomycetota bacterium
GGCTCGGAGGGACCGGAGGACCTTTGAAAGCAAGCGACTACTCGTGGCTGCCAAACCCCTAGGCGAGGAGAGAGGCCCGGCGGCAAGCCGGGGGACTACCCCAGCGCGGATTGCGACGATCGCGGCGCTCGCGATCGCGGTGATCGTCCTCGCCGTCATCTTCTTCACCGGCAACGGCGGCCACAAGTACACGCTCGTGTTCCATAACGCCGGCCAGCTGGTGCCCGACAACCAGGTGCTGATCGGCGGCTCGCCGGCGGGCACGGTGACCGACATCGGCCTCACCGACGACAACCTCGCCGAGATCGAGATCGAGGTCGACCAGCAGCTGCACGAGGGCTCGACCGCGGTGATCCGGGCGACCTCGCTCTCCGGCGTGGCCAACCACTACGTCGCGATCAGCCCCGCCCCGAACAGCAACGAGCCGCTCGACGACGGCGCCGAGCTCGGCCTCGCCTCGACCAGCACGCCGGTCGACATCGACCAGTTCTTCAACACCTTCCCGCCGCGGGTGCAGAAAGCGCTCAGCAACTTCATCAAGGGCAACGCGACTATCTACGCCGGCCAGGGGGAGAACGGCAACGAGGCCTACAAATACTTCGGCACCGCGCTGAACCGGGCCGGCGCCTTCGCCCGGGAACTGAACTCCGACCAGCGGCTGCTGTCGCGCTTCGTCGTCAGCTCCGCCCAGCTGACCACCGCGGTCGCCGGGCGCGGCGAGGAACTCTCGAGCGCGATCGGCAACGCCAACACCGCCTTCAACGCGATCGCCTCCGAAACCGAAGCCTTCGACCAGACCCTGCGGCGGCTGCCGCCGGTGATGCGGCAGTCGAACACGACCTTCGTCAACCTGCGGGCGGCGCTCGACGACCTCGAACCGCTGGTCAACACGGCGAAGCCCGCGACCCGCGACCTGGCCCCCTTCCTGCGCGAACTGCGGCCGGTGTTCCAGAAACTGGTCCCGTTCACGCGCAACCTGCGGCTGGTGGTCGACCGGCCGGGGCCGGCGAACGACGCCCGCGAGCTGCTGGCGGTGATGCCGCGGGTGCAGAACCTGACCTCGCGCACCTTCCCGCACTCCGAAGAAGCGATCGAGGACTTCCAGCCGAACCTCAACTTCATCCGCGCCTACACGCCCGACTTCTTCAACGCGATCGGCAAGCTCGGCCAGGTCGCCGGTTACTACGACGGCAACGGCCACTACGTGCGGACGGCGACGGCCGGCCAGAACCTCTTCCGCTACAACGCCGGCAGCTCCGAACTGGAACCGATCACCAAAGCGCAGCAGTTCGAAGCGTTCAACCCAATTGAGATCCCGCAGCGCTGCCCCGGTGGCGCCACCCAGCCCGCGCCCGACGGTTCCAACCCGTGGGTGAGCGACGCGGGCGTCGACTCCTCCGAATGCGACCCGGGCGACGTGCCCCCTGGACCATGACGAAACGACTGCTGGCGATAGGAGCGGTGGTGCTGGCGGCGATCGTGGTCGTGCTGCTGGTCGGCGGCGGCGACGATTCCGAAGACGGCTACAAGATCCGAGCGATCTTCGACAACGGCTCCTACCTGGTCAAAGGCGAGCAGATCCGGGTCGCCGGCGCCAACGTCGGCACGATCGAGTCGGTTGACGTGTCGCTGCCGGGCGAAACCGTCGCCTGGGACGAGAACGGCGACCCGGTCGAAAAGCCGGGCAAGGCGATCATCGTCATGAACATCACCGACCCCGGCTTCCACGACTTCCGCGAAGACGCGACCTGCTTCATCCGGCCGCAGTCGCTGATCGGCGAGAAGTTCGTCGACTGCCGGCCGACGATGCCGCGGGCGCCGGGGACCGAGCCGCCGCCGCCGCTGAAACAGATCGAGGAGGGGCCGGGAGAGGGCCAGTACCTGTTGCCGCTCGGCAGGAATGGCGCCAGTGTCGACCCGGACCTGATCAACAACATCTACACGCTGCCCTACGCGCAGCGGTTCCGGCTGATCCTCAACGAACTCGGCGCCGGCTTCGCGGGGCGCGGCGAAGACCTGGAGGAACTGGTCAAACGGGCGAACCCGGTCCTGCGCGACGCCGACCGCCTCTTCGGGATCCTCTCCGCCCAGCGCGAGCAGCTGGCGCAGCTGGCCGCCGACTCCGACCAGATCCTCGAGCCGCTCTCGCGCGAACGCCGGGCGGTCGTCGGCTTCCTCGCCAACTCCGGTGCCGCCGCGCAGGCGAGCTCCGAAAAGGGCCCCGAACTGGAAGAGGCGCTGCGGAAATTCCCCACCTTCCTGCGCGAGTTCAAGCTGACGATGTGGGACTTGAAATCCTTCTCCGACGCCGGCGCGCCGCTGTTCGAAGACTTCGGCACCGCGGCGCCGGACCTGACCGACGCGACCCGGACCCTGACCCCGTTCTCGGAAGCGCTGACGGTCTCGCTGAAGAGCCTCGGCGAGGCGGGCGAAGCCTCCGGGCCGAACTTCCGCAAAGCCAAACGGGTGGTGCGCAAGGCGGGCGAACTCGCCAAGTCCGGCGTGGTGCCGACGAACGAACTGGCGAACCTGCTGGTGAGCCTCAAACAGACCGAAGGCTGGAGCGGGCTGACCGAACTGATCTACGGCTCGGCCGCGTCGCTCAACGGCTTCGACAAATACGGGCACTTCGGGCGCACCCGGGTGGAACCCACGACCTGCGTCGAATACATCTCCGATCCGGAAGGCTTCACCGGCTGTGTGGCCAACTTCAACGGCCCGCAGGCAGGCGCCTCCGCGAGTACCAGCGCGGCGGATCTCCTCAATCTTCTGCGGGAGCGCAGCGCCGAATTGAACGGCGGCACCCTCGCTGAATCCGGCCCGGCGATTGGCGTCGGCCAGGGCGACAGCGCGGCGCCTGCGACGCAGCCGGAAGAAGGCGAAGCCGGCGTCGCCCAGGCATCGAAAACCGAAGGGACCGAACCCCTTCTCGACTACCTCCTGGGCCCATGAGGAACCGCAGCGGCATCACCGGCGTGGCGAGCAGCCCGGTCCTGGTCGGGGCGGTGACCGTGCTCGTCGTGATCGTCGCCGTCTTCCTCGCCTACAACGCCAACAACGGGCTCCCCTTCGTCTCCACCTACGACCTCAAGGCGCGGGTGCCGAACGCCGACGCGCTGGTCAAAGGCAACGAGGTGCGGATCGGCGGCGTGCGAGTGGGCACCGTCCGCTCTGTAGTCCCGGTCCAGCTCGAGAACGGCGAGGTCGCGGCCGAACTCGACCTTCGCCTCGACAAGAGCGCCGAACCGCTGCCGGTCGACTCGACGATCACGGTGCGGCCGAAATCGGCGCTGGGCCTGAAGTTCCTGCAGATCACCCGCGGCGACTCCGATGAGGGGTTCGAGGCGGGCGACACGATCCCGGTCAGCTCGGCGAAGCCGGAACCGGTCGACATCGACGAGTTCTTCAGCATGTTCGACGAGGAGACCCGGCGGGGGATCCGCCAGAACATCGCCGGTTTCGGCAACGCCCTCGCCGGCCGCGGGCCGCAGCTGAACGAAGCGATCGGCGCGCTCGCCCGCGCCGCCGTCAGCGGTCAGCCGATCCTCCGCAAGATCGTCGAACCGAGCTCCAACTTCGCCGGCTTCTGGCGCTCGCTGGAGGCCCTCTCGGCGACGGTCGCGCCGGTCGCCGAGACGCAGGCGCAGATGTTCGCCGCCCTCGACCGGACCTTCGCCGCCTTCGCCCGGGTCTCGCGCCCCTACATCCAGGAAACGATCGAAAGAAGCCCGCCGACCCTGGACGAGGTCAACGCCGACCTGCCGGTGCTGCGGCCCTTCCTGCGGGAGTCGGGCCGCTTCTTCACCGCCCTTCGCCCCGGCGTCAAAGCCCTCGCCGAAACCTCGCCGGTCATCGCCGACTCGCTCCACGCCGGGATCCCGGTCCTCAACGCTTCGCCCGTCCTCAACAACCAGCTGCCGCCGACCGCCGAAGCGCTGGTCGACTTCCAGGAAGCGCCGGGCGTCTTCAACGGGCTCGAACTGCTGATCGACACCAACCAGCTGCTGCGGCCCTCGCTGCGGTACATCACCCCCAGCCAGACCGTCTGCAACTACTGGTCGCTGACCTTCAAATTCCTCGCCAACGCCAACAGCCAGGGGAACAGCAACGGCAACTGGCTCCAGTTCATCTCCTTCGCCCCGCCGGAAGGCCCGAACAGCGAGAGCACCTTCGCCAGCGCTCCCGCCAACGACCCGGATCCGAAACGGCTGAAAAACCACCTCCACTACAACCCCTACCCGAAGACGGCGGCGCCCGGGCAGGGGAACGTCTGTGAAGCGGGCAACGAGAAGTACGCCAAAGGCGAGACGGTGATCGGCAACGCCTCCGAGCTATGGGGCACCGACACTCGTGGGCAGGTGGAGAAATGAGCCGGCTCCCCGAGCGCGACAGGCGAGCGGCGGCGTCGAAGGGCGGCCGTTTCAGCTGGCGTCCCAGCAACGTCACGATCGCGATCGTCTTCATCCTCATCTTCACGATCGG
>JALYWY010000371.1 GCA_030852475.1 Actinomycetota bacterium
CCGCAACCTCGACGGGGACCTGGTAGGTGGCGCCGCCGACGCGCCGCGAGCGGACCTCGAGTACCGGCGTCAGCGACTTGATCGCGTCCTCCAGCACGTCGACCGGCGGGCGGCCGCTGCGCTCGCCGACGATCGCGAGGCTGTCGTAGACGATCCGCTCGGCGAGGCTCTTCTTGCCGTCGACCATGACCTTGTTGATCACCTGCTGGACGAGGCGGTTGCGGTGCCTGGCGTCCGGCTCGACCGGCCGAATCTGTGCTGCGGAGCGGCGAGGCATTACGAAGCTTTGACGCCGTAGCGGGAGCGGGCCTGCTTGCGGTCGGAGACCCCGGCTGCGTCGAGGGTGCCGCGGACGACCTTGTAGCGGACGCCCGGCAGGTCCTTGACTCGACCACCCCTGATCAGGACCACGGAGTGCTCCTGCAGGTTGTGGCCCTCGCCCGGGATGTAAGTCGTGACCTCCATCCCGTTGGTCAAGCGCACACGGGCGATCTTGCGCAGCGCCGAGTTCGGCTTCTTCGGGGTGACCGTTGCGACACGCGTGCAAACGCCGCGCTTCTGCGGGGCCGCTACGCGCTTCTTGCGACCCTGGCCCGACTTGAGGCCTGGCGTCGCGGTCTTCTTCTTCGGGCTCTTGCGGCCCTTCCTGACAAGTTGATTGGTATTCGGCACGGCCGCGCATAGTAGAGCAGTCCGGTTAAAAGGAGTCCTCCGGCCGCGGCGAGCTCCGCGTAGAAGCCGTCCTGGAGCACCGCGGTGGCTCCGGCGAAGCGGGAGGTCTGGGTTCCCTCATCGAGCCCGCTGGGAAGGTCGACGAGCAGGATCACGGCCAGGGAGAGGAGGCCGAGACCGGCGACCAGAAGCCCCAGCCGCCGTGCTTCCCGGCGGAGCCCGAGCACACCCAGGACGATGGTGAGCAACCCGACGGGGACCAGCAGGTACAGGTGGGCGTCGCCGGCGGTGCGGGAGTCGGTGGTCGGGACCCGGGCGACGTCCGGCAACCCGGCGTACCCCGGTTGGCCGATCTCGACCGCGCGGTAGTCGATGAACTGGGAGGCGACGAGCAGGGCGCCGGCGGAAATCACCACCACAGCTCCGGCCCGGCTGGGGGTGATGCGCTCGCTGGCCGCGGTGGCCACCCGCACCAGCAGCGTGCAGGCTCGACGCACCCAGCGCTCCAGGGTTGCGATCGCCTTGAAGAAGGCCGCCAGCAGCGGGCGCAGCCGCGGCCAGAGCCAAGCCCAGCCCCGGCGTCCGTGTTGACGTGCCAGCAGCAGCGGCGGGTGGGCCCGCTCGAGACCGCGGTTGCCGATCCGGTCGACCTGCCGGGACCCGCGAAGAAGCTTCTCCGGCAGCGATCCGATGCGCCGCCGCGCCGCTGCTATCATCGCCCGTCGCTCAGGCAGTTTTCGCTGTTTTTTCGCAGGACGCTTCGCCGGGCCCCCTGGGGCCTTTTTTTGCGGCTTATCACGACTACTGGATCTAGGAACCATGGCACGCAGCTTCCCACTGGAGAAAACCCGGAACATCGGCATCATGGCGCACATCGACGCCGGTAAGACGACGACGACGGAGCGCATCCTCTACTACACCGGCCGCACCCACAAAATGGGCGAGGTCCATGAGGGCGCCGCGGTCATGGACTGGATGGAGCAGGAGCAGGAACGAGGGATCACGATCACCTCGGCCGCGACCGCCTGCGACTGGAAGGGTCACCGGATCAACATCATCGACACGCCCGGCCACGTCGACTTCACCGTCGAGGTCGAGCGCAGCCTCCGCGTCCTCGACGGCGCGATCGCCGTCTTCGACGCCGTCGCCGGCGTCGAGCCGCAGTCGGAGACGGTCTGGCGACAGGCCGACAAGTACGGCGTCCCCCGCTTCGCCTACATCAACAAGATGGACCGCACCGGGGCCGACTTCTTCAACTCGGTGGAGACGATGAAAGACCGGCTCGGCGCCAACCCGCTGCCGATCCAGCTGCCGATCGGCGCCGAGGAGAACTTCAAAGGCGTCGTCGACCTGATCAAGATGAAAGGCCTGGTCTGGACCGACGAGCTGGGCGCCGCCTACGAGGAAATCGAGATCCCCGATGACCTCCAGGACCAGGCCGAGGAATACCGGACCCAGCTGATCGAAGCCTGCGCCGACTACGACGAAGAGCTGATGGAGGCCTTCCTCGGCGAGGAAGAGATCCCGCAGGAGAAGCTGGTCGCTTCGCTGCACCAGGCCACGCTCTCGACCAAAGTCACCCCGGTCCTCTGCGGCACCTCGTTCAAGAACAAGGGCGTGCAGCCGCTGCTGGACTCGATCGTCGAACTGCTGCCCTCGCCGCTCGAGGTGCCGCCGGTCACCGGCGTCGTCCCGGCGGGCAAGGGCCAGGCGGAGGACGTCGAGGACACGCGCGAGGCGAGCGACAGCGCTCCCTTCTCGGCGCTGGCCTTCAAGGTCATGTCCGATCCCTACGTCGGCAAGCTCACCTACTTCCGCGTCTACTCGGGCAAGCTCGAGAAAGGCGGCCGGGTGTTGAACGTGAAAACCGGCAAGACCGAGCGGATCGGGCGTTTGCTGATGATGCACGCCAACAGCCGCGAGGAGATCGACGAGTGCTACGCGGGCGACATCTGCGCCGGCGTCGGCCTCAAGGAAACGGGCACCGGCGACACCCTCGCCGCCCCCGACGCCCCGATCGCGTTGGAGAGCATCGAATTCCCCGAGACCGTGATCGCCGTCGCGATCGAGCCGAAAACCAAGGCCGACCAGGAGAAGATGGGCAACGCCCTCGCCCGCCTCGGCGAGGAGGACCCGACCTTCCGGATCGAAACCGACGAGGAAACCGGCCAGACCCTGATCCACGGGATGGGCGAGCTCCACCTCGAGGTGATCGTCGACCGGATGCTGCGCGAGTTCAAAGTCGAGGCGAACGTCGGCAAGCCGCAGGTCGCCTACCGCGAGACGATCCGCAAGCGGGTCGAGAAGGTCGAGGCGCGGTTCGTGCGCCAGACCGGCGGTCGCGGCCAGTTCGGCCACGTCGTCATCAACCTCGAGCCGGCGCCCGAGGAGGGCTTCGTCTTCGAGGACAAAATCAAGGGCGGCGTGATCCCGAACGAGTTCATCGGCCCGGCCGAATCGGGAATGCGCGAGGCGCTGGAAAACGGCGTCAAGGCCGGTTACCCGATGGTCGACGTCAAAGCCGAACTCGTCGACGGCTCCTACCACGACGTCGACTCCTCGGAGATGGCGTTCAAAATCGCCGGTTCGATGGCGATCCAAGAGGGCGCCCGCAAGGCCAACCCGGTCCTGCTGGAGCCCGTGATGGCGGTCGAGGTGGTCACGCCCGAGGACTTCCTCGGTGACGTGATCGGCGACCTTTCCCGCCGCCGCGGCAAAGTCCAGGGCCAGGACCAGCGCGGCAACGCCCTTGCTGTCCAGGCTTACGTCCCGCTCGGCGAGATGTTCGGTTACGCGACCGAACTGCGGTCGATGACCCAGGGGCGGGCGACCTACACGATGCAGTTCGAGCGCTACGAGGAGGTCCCCTCGAACATCGC
>JALYWY010000379.1 GCA_030852475.1 Actinomycetota bacterium
CCCACGTCGCCCGCCGGATCCGCGAGGAGTGCGAGGAGTAGATGCAGCTCAACAAGGTCGGCATCGGCTTGATCGCCTTCTTCGGCCTCGCCGGGGCGGCGTTCGCGATCGTCCCGATCCTGATCGGAATCCCGTTGATGGTCGCGGGCATCCTCGCTTCGGTCGGGGTGATCTGGGTTCTCGTCGCCCTCGGGCTCCTCTGGTACGCCCGGCGCCAGCAGCGCAAGGCGGCCCACAACGACTGGATCTTCCAGCAGGGCCTGCGGGGGACCGCCACCGTCCTGCACGCCGGCAGCAACGCGACCGTCAACGAGATGCCGCTGATGAGCCTGCGGCTCGACCTCGAAGTGCCGGGCCAGGAGACCCGCGAGGTGAAGCGGCGGGAGATCATGCCGGTCTTCGCCGCCCGGCGGATGCAGCCAGGGCTGATCCTGCCGGTCTACGTCAACCCGCAGGACGAGAAGGACTTCATCCTCGTTTGGTGAGGCGAACCTGAGTTCCGACCGACCCCTCCTAGAATCCTGACCCGAATGTCCGGATTCGAGCCCGTCGACCCGAAGCAGTCCTTCCCCGAGCTGGAGGAGCGCGTGCTCGCGCGCTGGCGGGAGGAGGGGGTCTTCGAGCGCTCGCTCGCCGCCCGCGAGGGCGCCCCCGTCTGGAGCTTCTACGAGGGCCCGCCGACCGCCAACGGCAAGCCGGGCTCCCATCACGTCCTCGCCCGCGTCTTCAAGGACGTCTACCCCCGCTACAAGACGATGTGCGGGTACCGGGTGCCGCGCAAGGCGGGCTGGGACTGCCACGGCCTGCCGGTCGAGCTCGAGGTCGAAAAGCAGCTCGGGATCTCCTCCAAGCAGGAGATCGAGGAGTTCGGCATCGCCGAGTTCAACCGCCGCTGCCGCGAGTCGGTCTTCGAGTACGTCGAGGACTGGAACAAGCTGACCGAGCGGATCGGGTTCTGGATCGACCTCGACGACCCCTACGTCACCCTCGAGGACGACTACATCGAGTCGGTCTGGTGGTCGCTGAAGAAGCTCTGGGACGACGAGCGACTCTACGAGGGCCACAAGGTCGTCCCCTACTGCCCGCGCTGCGGCACCGCGCTCTCCTCGCACGAGGTGGCGCAGGGATACCAGGACGTCGAGGACCCCTCGATCTACGTGCGCTTCCCGCTGCTGGGTGAGGACGGGAGCGAGAGCGGCGAGTCGATGCTGGTCTGGACGACCACCCCGTGGACCTTGCCCGGGAACGTCGCCGTCGCCGCCGCGCCGGAGGTGACCTATGTGCGGGTGCGGTGTGGCGAGGAGGTCGTGATCCTGGCCGAGCCGCTGGTCGAGCGGGTGCTGGGGGAGGGCGCCGAGGTGCTCGACCGCTTCCCCGGTTCCGATCTGGTCGGCCGCCGCTATCGCGGCCCGGTATTCGCGCTCGCCGACGGCGGTCCGCAAAAGGGCTTCGAGGTGCTGGCCGGCGACTTCGTCACCACCGAGGACGGCACCGGCCTCGTCCACATGGCGCCGGCCTTCGGCGAGGACGACTACCGGGTCTCCGCCGAGAACGGCCTCTTCGACCCGACCGACGCCTCCAGCCTCTACAACCCGGTCGGCCTCGACGGCAGGTTCACGGACCGCGTCACCGGTTTCAAGGGCAAGTTCGTCAAAGACCCCGAGGTGACGGCCGCTCTGATCGCCGACCTCGAGGACCGCGGCCTGCTCTTCCGCTCGCAGGTCTACGAGCACGCCTACCCGCACTGCTGGCGCTGCGGCACGCCGCTCCTCTACTACGCGAAGTCGAGCTGGTACATCGCCACCTCCCAGGTTCGGGACCAGCTGCTCGCCAACAACGAGGAGATCGGCTGGCACCCGGAGCACGTCAAGCACGGCCGCTTCGGCAAATGGCTGGAGAACAACGTCGACTGGGCGCTCTCGCGCGACCGCTACTGGGGGACGCCGCTGCCGATCTGGCGCTGCACCGACGACGGCTGCGACGGCATCCGCTGCATCGGCTCGGTCGAGGAGCTGCGCGAGCA
>JALYWY010000383.1 GCA_030852475.1 Actinomycetota bacterium
TTCGCTCGGCTCTTTCAGTACCTCGCCCTCGAAGACCGAGCTCGGGTCGTCTTCGATTTCGCTCGCCGCATCTTCGAGCGAGACGATGATCTCTTCGACCCGCTCCTCGTCGCCCTCGGGCGCACCGAGCGCCTCGAGGTCTTCCGCCTGCTGCTGCAGGCTTGGAACCAGGACCTCGGCGACCGCTTCTTCGATCTGCTCCTCGCTGGCTTTTTCGAGCGTGAAGTCGTTTTCCTCGGCGAATTCTTCGGCTTCGGTTTCGCTCTGCTCGTTGGCTTTCTCGCAGATCTCGTCGCCTTGTTTGATCAGCTCCGCTTTGGTGATCGTCGCGGTCGTCTCGCTGTCGTCGCCGCCACAGCCGGCGACGAGTGCCATCAGCGCGAACGCCGCCAACACGGCAAGCAATGCCTTCTTCAAGTTGTCTCCTCTTACCTCGGGGTGAACGAGGCAGAGAACCTACCCCTGTCGGCGGCGCTACACGCGCTGGATCAGCGTCCCGGTGCCAAGACCGCCACCGCAGCACATCGTCACCAGTCCCATCTCCTTGTCGGAGCGCTCCATCTCGTGCAGGAGGGTGGTGATCAGGCGAGCGCCGGTGGAGCCGAGCGGGTGACCGAGGGCGATCGCGCCGCCGTTGACGTTGACGCGGTCCATGTCCGGGTCGAGCTCGCGCCGCCAGGCGGCGACGACCGAGGCGAAGGCCTCGTTGATCTCGACCAGGTCGATGTCGTCCATCGTCATCCCGTTGCGCTCGAGCAGCTTCTGGGTCGCGGGGATCGGGCCGGTCAGCATGATCACCGGGTCGACCCCGACCGTGGTCTGGTCGAAGATCCGCGCCCGCGGCTTCAGCCCCAGCGCGTCCGCCTTCTCGCGGGTCATCAGCAGCACCGCGGCGGCGCCGTCGGAGACCTGGGAGGAGTTGCCGGCGGTGATCTTGCCGTCCTCCTTGAAGGCCGGCTTCAGGTTCGAGAGGCCCTCCAGCGTCGTCTCGCGCAGGCCCTGGTCGGTGGCGTAGGTGTCGCCGTTGACCTGCATCGGCACGATCTCACGCTCGAAGCGGCCCTCCTCGGTCGCCTGCGCGGCGAGCTGCTGCGAGCGCACGCCGAGTTCGTCGAGCTCGGAGCGGGGGATCTCCCATTTGTCGGCGATCATCTCCGCCGAGAGGCCCTGCGGGATCAGGTTGTACTTCTCCATCAGCTCGGGCGAGAAGGCCAGCCCGTGCTCCTCCATCACCGAGTAGGAGTCGGCGAAGGAGATGTGGCCCATGTGCTCGACGCCGCCGCCGATCGCGACGTCATGGACGCCGGAGGCGACGAGCGCCGCGGCGAAGTTGACCGCCTGCTGGGCGGAGCCGCACTGGCGGTCGACGGTGGTCGCCGGCACCTCCTGCGGCAGACCGGCCTCGAGCCAGGCGTTGCGGCCGATGTTCAGCCCCTGCTCGCCGAACTGCTGGACGCAGCCGGCGATCACGTCGCCGACCTCGTTCGGGTCGACCCCGGCGCGCTCGATCAGCTCCGAGTAGGTGCGGGCGAGCAGGTTGGAGGGATGAAGGTCCTTGTAGTAGCCCTTCTCCGGGTGGCCGCGCCCGATCGGGGTGCGGACCGCCTCGACGATGACCACTTCGTTGCCGCCGAACCTGCCATTGCCGTTGTCCATCGCCACCCTCCGTTCTCTTGAGATCTCCTTTGAGAGTAGCCGATTGACTGGTCAGTCAGCCAAGCATCGAGGCTCCGCCCTACCTCACGTCATCGCAGCGTTGATGCGTGATAGGAACCCCGGCCAATGAGCGCTAATCAGGGGTACTCGAGTCCGGGGATCGCGGGCAGCGGGGCAATCGCCACCGGCCTTGCCGCGGTTTCAACCACGACCGCCGACACGATTCTGCTCGCGCGCAGCGAGGCTTCGGCCTGGCGTGCCGAGGAGAAGGTGGTCGCCGCCTGCGCCAAGATCGAGGGCGCCGAGCCTTCGCGGTTGCGGGTCACGACCGACCCCAAGGACCTCGCCGACTGCGACGTCGTCGTCGAGGCGATCGTCGAGGAGGTGGGCCCGAAGGGAGAGCTGCTGCGGACGATCGCCGGGGCCTGCTCGAACGCCGATCTCGGCACCACGACCTCCTCGCTCAGCATCAAGGAGATCGCGGAGGCCGCCGGCACTCCCCAGCTCTTCGGCTTCCACGTCTTCAACCCGGTGCCCCGGATGAAGCTGATCGAGGTCTGCATCCCCGACGGCGCCGCCGACTCGCGCGAGAAGGTGCTCGCCTGGGCCGCCGCGCTCGGCAAGACCGCGGTCGAGGTGCCCGACGAAGCCGGCTTCGTCGTCAACCGCCTCCTCTTCCCCTACCTCTTCGACGCCGTGCGGATGGTCGAACGAACCGGCATGGAGCCGGGCGCGGTCGACACCTGCATGAAGCTCGGCGCCGGCCACCCGATGGGCCCCCTGGCCCTGCTCGACTTCGTCGGCTTCGACGTCTCGCGAGCGATCGGCGAAGCCCTCTACGCCGAATCGAACGAGCCCAACCACAAGCCACCGGAGCTGATGGTGAAGCTGGAGCAGGAAGGGAAACTGGGCCGAAAGAGCGGCGCCGGTTTCTACTCCTACGACTGAGGAGCTGCTGCGGGAGAGGGTCCGGTCGCCCTCCGCGAGAATTGGGTGGCGCCCCTTCGGGGCAGGCTCCGGTCAGATGCTGCCCGCCTATGGCGGGCATGACATCAGATTGCATTTCGCCGCTTCGCGAACATTCCCGCGGAGGGCGACCGGACCCTTCCCCACACGCACCTCAACTCACCGAGACCGCAAAAACCCTCCCTCAAGGAGGTTTTTTGCGGTCTCGCGGAACAGCGTCTGCCGGAGCTCGCTTGGAGAGGGACCCGGTCGTCCCCTGAGCGAATGTCCGCGAAGCGCGCGATATGCAATCTGGTCTTTGCCCGCCATAGGCGGGCAGCATCCGGCGGGAGCATGCCCCGATAGGGGCGCGACTCAATTCGCTCAGGGGATGACCGGGTCCCTCCCTACCGGGACGCTTCTTCCTTAGGCGGTAGGCGCCTCAAGCCACTCGCGCATCGTCACGTGGTGGCTCTGGTGCGTGCCGTCGCGTAGCTCGGCGCGCAGATCGCCGAGGGTGCCGTAGCGCTCGGCGACGACGTTGTGGCGGTGGATCGTCTCGAGGTTCTCCTGGCGGGCCATGACGAAGGTCTCCTCGGGCAGGTCGGGGTAGTCCTCGACCACCTGGCGGACCATCTCCCGCACGCAGTCCTCGACGAAGCGCGGGTGCTCGTGGGCTTTGACGACCACCGAGCGCTCGTCGGAGCGCTTCATCAGCTCGTAGATCTCCGAGCTCATCGAGGTCTCGACGATCCGCAGCAGCTCCGGCGCCTCGATCCAGGCCGGGCCGCCCTCGGGGCAGCCGACGTAGAGGGTGCCGATGCCGCGCTGGTTGTGGGTCGCGACCGGGACCAGCTCGATGATCCGCTCGATCTCCTCGTCGCCGAAGCCGTCGGAGGCGAGCCGCTCGCGGGCGAGGCCGGCGACGGCTTCCTGCGCGCAGGGGCAGGCGGTCATGCCCTGGGCCTCGACGCCGGTCAGGGTGCGGGTGCCGCGGGCGGAGGCCACGGCGGTGCCGTAGAGGACGTAGATCTCCTGGGTGCTCTTGCCCGTTTCGGGGGTCTGCACCGTCTCCGGGTAGCGAGCGGTGATCGAGACCTCGGCGCGCTCGCCGCCCTGGCGCTCGCGCACCCGCTCGGCGACGTGGGCGGCCAGCACCTCGGCTTTGAAGGCCTCGCCGAGGACGACCTCGTCGATCGCCTCGCCGATGATCTCCTCGAAGCGCGACATGTGGACGCCCGCCTGCTGTGGGTTGAGGTCGACGAAGCACTCGAAGCCGGCGTAGAAGAGGTTCTCGACCCCGTCGGTCTTGACCCGGATCACCTTCTCGACTCCGGTGACGCCGACCCGCGAGAGGCTCACCTGCGTCGCCGGCAGGGCTCCTTGGACGTCGGGGAGGGAAGGGGTGGCGGTCGGGTGGCTGGCCATCGGGCTAACCAATAGTAAGCAACTGGGCGTTTCGGCGATGGAGAATTTTTTCCGCCTATAATCCGGCGAAGGTCGGAGCTTTGGGGCCGGCCATCCGTCCGCCAAATGGGAGAGGGGCGCAGCGGAGGCAGTGAGCATCGAACCGTTGGAGACCGGCGCCGAGGTGATCGAGCGCGATGAGGGGACCAGCCCGATCGGGGAGATCGAGGAGCTCCAGGGCCTGATCGCGAGCGGTCGCGAGCGCGGCTACCTGACCTTCGAGCAGATCTCCTCGACACTCGAGGAGGTGGAGATCACCAAGGAGCAGGTCTCCCAGCTCCACGCCCACCTGGTCGAGCACGGGATCGACGTGATCGCCGAGGACGGCGTCAGCGCTTACAAGGCCCAGCGCAGCGGTGAGGCCGGCGCGCCGGCGAAAAAAGAAGAGCTCGACCTCACCGTCGAGCCCAGCCTCGACTCGCTGCGGCTCTACCTGCGGGCGATCGGGCAGGTCGACCTGCTGACCGCCCAGCAGGAGGTCGAACTGGCGAAACGGATCGAGCGCGGCGACATGCTGGCGAAGCGCCAGATGGTGGAGGCGAACCTGCGCCTCGTCGTCTCGATCGCGAAAGGGTATTTGGGGCGCGGCCTCAGCTTCCTCGACCTGATCCAGGAGGGCTCGCTGGGGCTGATCCGGGCGGTGGAGAAGTTCGATTACCGCCGCGGCTACAAGTTCTCCACCTACGCGACCTGGTGGATCCGCCAGGCGGTGACGCGAGCGATCGCCGACAAGGCGAGAACTATCCGCATCCCCGTCCACATGGTCGAGAAGTTGAACCGGGTCGCCCACGTCGAACGGCAACTGGTGCAGAAACTGGGGCGGGAGCCCGAGCCGGCGGAGATCGCCGAGGAGCTGCGCTGGCCCGTCTCCGACGTCCGCGACATCCTCCGCGTCGCCCAATTGCCGGTCTCGCTGGAGAAACCGGTCGGCGACGAGGACGAATCCGAGCTCGGCGACTTCGTCGCCGACGAAGGTGTGCTCGAGCCCTTCGAGGAAGCGAGCGAGCACATGCAGAAGGAGGGCGTGAAGAAGGCCCTGGAAGCGCTGCCGGACCGCGAGCGGCAGGTGATCGAACTGCGTTACGGGCTCGCCGGCACCGAGCCGCTGACGCTGGAGGAAGTCGGCCGCACCTTCGGCGTCACCCGCGAGCGGATCCGCCAGATCGAGAACAACACGCTGAAGAAACTGAAGCGTCTCCCCGAGGCGCAGATGCTTCGCGAAGCCAGCTAACGCGGCTCGAGCACGAAGACGCCGACCTCGCGGTCCAACTTCGACTCGTAGAAGTCCCAGCCGGAGTACTGCTGCATGTGCCGGCGCCAGAGATCGGCCCGTTCATCGCCCTCGGCCAGCCGAGCCCGCACTTTCACCTTTCTGCTTCCCACCTCGACCTCGGCCTCCGGGTTGGCCCTCAGGTTGAGTGACCAGGCGGGCGTCTTCGCGTTGCCGGCGTTGGTGTTGATGACGACGAAGTTGTCGCCGTCGGCGAGGTAGAGGACCGGCGCCGTGCGCGGCTGCCCGGATTTGCGGCCGGTGGTGGTGAGCAGGAGGATCGGGGCCTTTCCGAGCTTGCCGCCGACGCGGCCGCCGGTCAGCCGGTAGATCGGCGCGTTCAGCTTGCCGACCATTCGCAGCCCTTTCGCTCCGAGGGAGTTGGAGAACCTGGACCAGAAGCGATCGCTTGGCACGGCGTGAGTATTCCACCGCGGAGAGCTACAGTGGGCGGATGGCCGGGCCGCACCCGTTCCGCCGCGCCGCCGAGAGCAAGGACCTCGACCTGCTCGCGGAGACCCTGCGCGAGGACGTCGTCCTCCACAGCCCGGTGCTGTTCCGCGGCTTCGAAGGCCGCGAGACGGTGACCGCCGTGCTCACCCACGTGGCGGCGACCCTGGAGAACTTCTCCTACACCGACGAGCTGGCCGAGGGAGCCACCGTCGTCCTCAGGTTCAAGGCCACCGTCGGCGACCGCGAGCTGGAGGGAATCGACTTCCTCGAGCTCGACGAGGACGGCCGCGTCCGCGAGCTGACCGTCTTCATGCGCCCCTTCTCGGCGCTGACCGCCTTCAACGAGCAGATGAAGGCAAGGCTCGAAGCGTCGACGGGCTAAGCAGGCGGCTCGCCGCCGATCTTCTCGAAGGCGATCCGGCCGGGACCGTCTGCTTGAACCCGGAGACGGTCTCCGGCAACGATTCCCGCCTCCTCGCAGGGAGCTTTGGGGAACGTCACCTGTCGTTT
>JALYWY010000391.1 GCA_030852475.1 Actinomycetota bacterium
GCTCGTCGAGAAGATCGCCGCGCCGCTGGTGATCGACGCCGATGGCCTCAACGCCTTCGCCGGCCGCTTGGGCGAGCTCGCCGTCCGCGAGGCTCCGACGATCCTCACCCCGCACGCCGGCGAGCTGGGCCGACTGCTCGAGCGCGACTCCGGTGAGATCGACGCCCACCGGCTGGCCTCGGCGCGTGAGGCCGCCGAGGCCGCCGAGGCGGTGGTCGTCCTCAAGGGCGAGGACACGATCGTCACCGACGGCCTCCGGGTCGCGGTCAACGCGCTCTCGGCTCCCGCCCTGGCCACCGCCGGCAGCGGTGACGTCCTCTCGGGGATGATCGCGGCGCTCCTCGCCCGCGGCCTGGAGCCCTTCGCGGCTGCCTCTGCGGCGGTCGTCGCCCACGCCCGCGCCGGCCTTCACGCGGCCGCTCGGATAGGGGCGGCGGAGTCGGTGATCGCCACCGACGTGATCGCTTCGATCCCGCCGGGGCTGCGTCCCGACAGCCCGGTCGAATAACCTCGCGCCCATGAACGCTGGAGAAATCATGGCCCGCGACGTTCCCACGGTGAAGCCGGAGGAAGACGCGCGCACCGCGATCGATCTGCTCTCGAAGTCGGACCTGGGGGCGATCCCGGTGATCGACGACGAGAACAAAGTCGTCGGGATCGTCAGCGAGTCCGATCTCATCCTCAGCGAGGAGGAGTCCGAACTCCACCTTCCGCACTACCTCAACATCATGGGCGGCATCGTCTTCGTCGGCTCGATGAAGGGGTACGAGGAGCGCCTCGAGAAAGCGTTCGCGACCAAAGTCTCGGAGCTGATGACGTCCGACCCGATCATCTGTCACGACTACGAGTCGGTCGACCGGGTGGCGAAGAAAATCGCCGAGCATCATCACAACCATCTGCCGGTGATCGACACCGACGGCTATCTGGTCGGGATGGTCACCAGGGCTGACGCGCTCGCCGCCCTGGTTGGCGACAGCTGAGCATGGAGCGGGCGGTCGCCCGAATCGACCACGAGGCGGTCCGCGCCAACTGCGCCCGGCTGAAGGCCGAGCTGGGTGAGGCGGAGCTGTGCGCCGTGGTCAAGGCCGACGGCTACGGACACGGCGCGGATGGCTGCGCCAGCGCCGCGCTGGCGGGCGGCGCCACCCGTCTGGCGGTGGCGACCGCGGGCGAGGCCGAGCAGATCGGCCGCCGCTTCCAGCACGTACCGCTGCTGACGATGGGGGCTTTGACGGCAGAGGAGGCTGACGTCGCGATCTCCGCCGGCTCTGAGCTCGCGGTGTGGCGGGAGGACTTCCGGCGCCTCGTCGCCGACCGCGCGCGCGCCCACGGCCATCCGGTCCGACTGCACGTCAAGTTCGACAGCGGCATGGGGCGGCTCGGCAACCGCGATCCGGGCGAGGTGGTGGATCTGGCGAGAGCGTGCGCCGAAGACCCGAATTTGGAGCTGGTCGGGGTCTGGACCCACCTGGCCACGGCGGACGAACTCGACTCCACCTACTTCGACGAGCAGCTCGATCGCTTCGAGGACGTCGCGGCGGCGATCAAAGCCGAGCACCCGCAGGTCGCGGTCCATGCCGCCAACAGCGCCGCCGTTCTCCGCGACCGGCGCTCCCATCACGACATGGCTCGCTGCGGCGTCGCGATCTACGGCCTCGACCCGTTCCAGCGCGATCCCGCCGAGCAGGGTTTGCGGCCGGCGCTGTCGCTGCACTCCTACGTCGCCGACGTCAAGCGCTTTCCCGCCGGCGCCAGCGCCGGCTACGGACGCAAGTGGGCGGCGCCGGTCGATACCTGGGTCGGGGTGATCCCGCTCGGCTACGGGGACGGCTTCCGCCGCGCCCTCACCAACAACGCCGACGTTCTCGTCGGCGGCAAGCGATATCCGCTGGTCGGCACCGTCTCGATGGACAACATCACCGTCGACCTCGGCCCGGAGACCGATGTCGAGCCCGGCGACGAGGCGGTTCTGATCGGCCGCCAGGGCGAAGAGGAGATCCTCGCCGAGGAGCTCGCCCGCCGGCTTGGCACGATCAACTATGAGGTCACCTGCGCGATCTCAGCCCGCGTGCCCCGACGACCGGCATGAACCCGATCGAGAAGCTCAACTCAGCCCCCGCGGTCGCCGCGATCCGCGGCGCCCTGCCGGAGGACGGCGGCGTCTGGATCGTGGGGGGAGCCGTTCGCGATGCCGCCCTCGGCCGCGAGGTGAAGGACCTGGACCTTGCGGTGGCCGGTGACCCGGGCGCGACCGCGAAGCGGATAGCCGCGGCGACGGGCGATCACGCCTTCGAGCTCTCGGCCGAGTTCCAGACCTGGCGAGTGGCCTCTGGGCGAAGCGGCTGGCAAGTCGACGTCACCGCCCTCCGCGGCGGCGACATCGAGGCCGACTTGGCCGAGCGCGACTTCACGATCGGCGCCGTCGCGGTTCCCCTCCAGGGCGATGGGGCAATCGATCCCTTCGGCGGTCTCGCCGACCTCGATGCCAAGCTCCTGCGGGCAGTGGGGGAGCGCAGCTTCCTCGCCGACCCGCTGCGCCTGCTGCGCGCTGCCCGGCTGGCGGCGCAGCTCGATCTCGAGGTCGACTCGCGCACCATCGAGTTGGCCCGAGCGGCCGCCCCGCACGCCGCTGATCCGGCGGGAGAGCGGCAGCTGGCGGAGCTGCGGCAGCTGGTCGGGGGGCCCGATCCGCTCCGCGGCCTGCGCTTGCTCGACGATCTGGGGATCACCCCTGTTGTCCTGCCGGAGCTGGAGACGCTGCGCGGAGTCGAGCAGGGGCCAAATCACCACCTCGACGTCTACGACCACACGATCGCCGTGTTGGAGCACACGCTCGAAGTCGAGGGGGACCTGGAGCGTTTCGCGGGAAACCGCGCCGCCGAGGTCGCCGAACTGCTCGATGAGCCCCTGGCCGACGAGATCGACCGCCGCACCGCTCTGCGCTTCGGCGCCCTCCTCCACGACATCGCCAAGCCCGCGACCAGGGCCGAGCGCGACGGCTTCGTCGGCTTCCGCGGCCACGACGAGGTCGGGGCGGATGTCATCGCCGAGATCTGCCGGCGTCTCCGCGCCAGTCGCCGCCTTACCCAGCACCTGCAGGGCCTGGCGAGGCACCACCTCCGGCTCGGGTTCCTGATCTCCGAGATGCCGCTGCCCCCGCGCCGGGTCCACGCCTACCTGCGGGCGACCGAACCGGTCGCCGTCGACGTCACCCTGCTCACCGTCGCCGATCGTCTCTCCGCTCGTGGCCATGGCCCGATCGCCAGTCCCGAGATGGTCTCGGCCCACCTGGAGCTTGCCCGCGAGATGATCGCCGCCGGGCTCGACTGGCGCCGCGAAGGCCCGCCGCCGCCGCTGCTGCGGGGCGACGAGATCGCCGCCGAGCTGGGGATCGAGCCGGGGCCGGAGCTGGGGTCGGCGCTGGCCGAGCTGGAGGCGGCGCAGTATGCAGGGGAAGTGACCGACCGGACCGGGGCGCTCCGGCACCTGCGTCGTTAGATACGCTCCTTGCCGCATGGCCAAAGAGGAAAAGATCGAAATGGAGGGGGAGATCACCGAGGCTCTCCCCAACACGATGTTCCGCGTCAAACTGGACAACGACCATGAAGTCCTCGGTCACATCTCGGGAAAGATGCGCCGCCACTACATCCGCATCCTTCCCGGCGATCGCGTGAAGATCGAGCTTTCGCCCTACGATTTGGATCGCGGGCGAATCACCTACCGCTACAAATAGCGGTCGAGCGGGGGCGGATCCGCCAGCTCGGCGATGAGGGATGACCAGGCGAAGTCCCTGGCGCCCAGGCCCCTGCCGTTGCGCGGGTCGTAGTACTCGCGAAGGCCTTCGCGGGCGACCGCGCCGATCACGCCGGACGCCAGCCGCTCCGCCTCCGCTTCGTAGCCTAGGCGGCGCAGGCCGAGCCAGACCAGCCAGGCGGAGTTGATCCAGGTCGGGCCGCGCCAGTAGCGACGGATCGGGCCGTGGCCGCCGCCCGGTTCGTACCCATGCTCGCCGACCGCGACCGAGGGCGGCGCCACCGGCGTCAGGAACTCGCTCTCGTTCAGCAGGTGCTCCTCGACCAGGCGGCGGCCGATCTCCTCCGGCAGGTCCGGGAGGGCCAGCGGCGCCAGCGAGGCCCAGGTCAGGGTCTGTAGGCGGGTGCCGCCCGGCTGCACCTGGTCGAGGAAGAGACCGCGCCCCTCGTCCCAGAGGCGATCGACCAGCGCCGGGGTCGCCGACGGCCGCCCCAGCGCCTGCAGCGACAGCGACCAGAGCGTGTTGACCAGCGGTTCGCAGAGCACCGGGCCGCCGGCGTCGCGGACGCGGCGCGCGTCCCAGCCGAGCCTGCGGTTGCGGTGGACCAGCAGCGGGAACCCGATCCGCCCCACCGCGCGCCGCCCCCACGCAGCTTCGAACTTGGGCGAGGCGTCGAGCCCCGACTCGTCGGGCTGGACGATCCAGAGCAGGCCGTCGCCCTCGAGGTCGCGGTTGCGGCTCAGCCAGTCCATATGGCGGACGATCCGCGGTTCCTCGGCGGGATCGCCTACGGCGATCCGCCAGGCCCAGGCGAGCAGGGGCGGCTGGATCGACTCGGTCTGGTCGGTCCTGCGGCGGGCGACGTTGTAGAAGAGCAGCCGCACCAGGGAGACGTGGCTGCGCCAGAAGATCGTGTGGCCGACGAAGCCGTCCGGCCGCTGAGCCGCGAGCAGGCTCTCGAGCTCCATCCGCGCCCGCGCCGGCTCGAAGCGCCGCCAGACGATCGCCGCGAAGCAGGAGTCCCAGTACCACTGCCAGGGGTAGCGGCCGGGGCTCGGCTCGGTGTAGCTGAAAGGCGTATCGCCGCGACGGCCGACGACCCAGTTCTGCCGCAGGACGCGCTCGGCCTCGGCGAGGGCGACCTCGCGCTCAGACATTCGTGCGCCGCATCTCGCGCAGCGCCAGGGCCCCCAGCACCAGCAGCAGCCCCGCCAGCGCCACCAGGCCGGGCCAGGTCTCCGCCCAGCTGACGTCGCCGACGAAGCCCTGTCGCGCCCCTTCCACCACCTCGGTCAGCGGGTTGACGCTGGCCACGTCCTCGAGCCAGGGCTGCAGCAACGCCAGCGGCGCGTAGGCGGGGGTGAGCAGGACCAGCGCCATCATCCCCGCCTGCATCAGCGGCGCCGCCGACTGGCTCTTGTAGTGCAGCGCCAGCATCGATCCCCAGCAGGCGGCGACCGCGGCCGTCGCCGCGACCATCACGAAGCAGACCAGGAGGCCATCGAGACCCGGCCACTGGGCGCCGAGGGCGAAGGCGATCGCCAGCACGAACGTCGCCGGGACGAAGGCTCGCGTGCTCGCCGCCAGCACGTTCCCGGTCAGCAGGACCCAGCGGGGGGCGGGGGAGACGAGCAGGCGGTCGACCCAGCCCTGCTCGTAGTCCCGGGCCAGGTTGACCCCTGCCGCGGCGCCGGTGAAGCCGGCTCCCTGCAGCATGCTGACCGGGACGATGAAGCTCTCGTACGAGCCGGTTTCGAACCCGCGCAGCTGGGTCAGGGCGCCGAAGACGCCGTTGAGGCCGAGGAAGAAGATCGTCGGCGCCAGCACCCCGGGTATCGCGGCGCCGGGCACGCGGATGATCTCGTTCTTCGCCCGCGCCATCAGGGCGAGGATCGTCGCCAGGTTGGCGCGCCAGGACGGCGGGTGGGCTGCCGCCTCCATCAGCCCACCCG
>JALYWY010000394.1 GCA_030852475.1 Actinomycetota bacterium
GGGCTCTGGAACCTCGGCTCGCACAACTGCGGCCTCTCGGTCTTCGCCCACGGCGAGAGCCGCGACCCGCTCGGCCGGCTGATCCCCGGCTGGACCTGCCTCACCTGGATGGAGCGACCGTGGAGTCGGCCTTGACGATCCGCACCGGGTCGTCAGGCGAGACCTGCCACTGCTCGTTGACGATCGCGCCCTCGGGCGGCGCCACCGGGCCCTCCAGCAGCGGATCGTCGGTCTCCCGCATCCATGCCTCGAGCCGCTGCCGCAGCTCCGCCACGACCTCGGCCTTGGCGGGGTCGCGGGCGACGTTGTTCCCCTCCTGCGGGTCGAGCACCAGGTCGTAGAGCTGCTCCTCGGCAACCTCTTCTTCACCCCAGCCCGCCTCGACCAGGAGAGACTTGGTGTCGCTGTCGTCGCAGTTAGCGAGCACCGGGTGCGGGTATTCGTCAAAGCGTCTTATGTACTTCCAACGCTCGGTCCGGATCGCCCGGTGGGGCTGGTAGGCGGCGTGGTAGGTCGTCTCGGTGAAGATCGCGTCGTGGAGGCTCTCGACCTCCCCCCGGACCAGCGGCATCAGCGACGTCCCCTGCAGCCAGTCGGGGTGCTCGGCCCCCGAGATGTCGCAGAGGGTCGGGTAGACGTCGAGGTGGCTGACCGGGGCGTCGACGACTTTGCCGGGGCTGAAGCCCGGGCCGCGGACGATCATCATCACCCCGGTGCCGCGATCGAAGAGGGTCGCCTTGGCGCCGGGGAAGGCGATGCCGTGGTCGGTGGTGCAGATGACGACGGTGTTCTCGACCAGGCCGAAGTCGTGCAGCGCGTGAAGGACGGCGCCGATCCCCTGATCGAGCGAACGGGCGCTGGCCTTGAACTCGGCCATGTCGCGGCGGGTCATCCGGGTGTCGGGCAGGTTGGCGGGCGGCTGCGAGTAGAGCGTGTCGCGGACCGAGGTCGGGGCGGCGAATTCGCGGTGGGTCTCGAAGAACCCGACCGACATGAACCAGGGCTCGGCGGGCGCGTCGCGCAGCGTCTTGATCGTCAGCGGCGCCACGTAGGAGGCGTGGTTCTGGTCCACGGGGACGATCTCGTCGTAGCCGATCGCCTCCGGCTCGAGCGAGATGTGCTGCTCGCCGATCAGGATCGAGCGGTAGCCGACATTGCGCAGGGTGTGGACCCAGTGCTGGCGGTAGTCGTTCAGCTTCCAGCCGCGGTGGGCGAGGCCGAGCATCCCGTTGTTGTGGCAGTAGAGCCCGGTGAGGAGGCTGGCGCGGCTGCCGGAGCAGGTCGGCGCGGCGCAGAATGCCTCGCGGAACAGGACCCCTTGGTCGGCCAGCATCTGGATGTTCGGCGTCGGCACCTGGAACCCGTAGGGCTGGACGTAGCGGCCGGTGTCGTGGGAGTGGATGTAGAGGATGTTCGGCGGCTGTGGCACGGTCTCCCAGACTATCGACCGGCATCTGTTTACTCTTTTGTTGATAGAGATAGTTAGGAAAGCTATGCAACCCAATCGCTCATACCTCGTCTGCGCCACCCCCCGCAGCGGCAGCACCCTGGTGTGCCACGCCCTCGAAGAAACCGGCGTCGCCGGTCGCCCCGAGGAGTACTTCGAGGCGCTCCGGCACAGCGGCCGCCCGCGCCGGCCAGAGGAATACTTCCTCGGCGTCGAGGATCAGTCGATCCGCGATCACCTCGGCGAGCGCAGCATCGGCAGCGATCCCCAGCCCCGCTCCCCGCTCTGGAGCCGCGCCGCGTACGACCGCTACCTGGAGTGGGCTTTCGACGCCGGCACCACCGACAACGGCGTCTTCGGGGCGAAGCTGATGTGGGGCTACTTCGGCGAGTTCGTCAGCCTCGTGCGCAACATCCCCGCCTACCGCGACGTGCCGCTGGCCGAGCTGATGCCGACCGTCTTCCCCGAGCTCACCTTCGTCCGCGTCGTCCGCGCCAACAAGGTGCGCCAAGCGGTCTCGCTCTGGAAGGCGGTGCAGACGGCGACCTGGCGCGAGGACCAGGCCAGCGCCAAGGCCGCCTCGGTCGAGGAGGACGGCTCGCCCCCCTATCGCAGCTTCATCGAGGAGCACCGGCCGCAGCTGCGCTTCCACTACCGGGCGATCGACCACCTGCTCGAAGGGTTGATGCTCGAAGAGGCTTCCTGGGACGCCTTCTTCGAGCACATCGGGGTGAAGCCGATCCTCGTCCTCTACGAGAACTTCGCCGCCGACTACGAGACCAGCACCCTCAACCTGCTCGAGCGCCTCGACCTCTCCCCTCCCGACGGCTTCGAGTTCGAGCCGCGGATGAAGCGCCAGTCCGACCAGGTCAACGACGACTGGACCAGGCGCTACAGCGAGCTCCGGCTCGGCCGGGACTTCGACCTCTTCCCCGTTCCGGTCGAGGCGAAGACGCCTTCCTAGCGCCCGGCGCCTGGCAGCCAGGGGGCCATGTCAGAGTTACCTGCGCGCCCGCTAGGAGGGCTTCAGCAGCGGCCACAGGTCCTCGAGCTTGTCGAAGAGGTGCCAGACGTAGTTGCCGCCGCCGGCTTCGCGGTGGGGGTGGAGGTCGGCGAGCTCGGGGTCTTCGCGGTAGCCGTCGAAGTGGGCGCGGCTCTTCCACTCGACGAGGATCAGGGCCTGTCGCGGCTCGATGTCTCCGACGATCGCCTCGGAGAACCGCCCGAGGGCGATCACCCTGCCCCCGTGGCGCTCAACCTCCCGCGCCGAGCGGCGCGAGTACGCGAGGTACTCCTCCCGATCGGCGACGTCGAAGAGGTTGAGCGCGTAGACGGGTTTGTGTTCTGCATCGCCCACGGCGAGATCCTCTCACCTGCGAGGGCGACGCGGCAGGGCTCGACTATGCCGCCTCGCCGTCGGGCTCGACCACGAGCCAGAGTCCTCCGAACTCGGCGACGTCGTGGCAGAGGATCGTGCCGGGGGAGTCGTCGACGTAGTAGTAGAGCGGGTGGCCGGCGTAGGTGACCTGCAGCTTGCCGTTCTTCCGCTTGGTGGTGCCGAGCAGGCTCTGCTTGGCACCACCGGCCGCCACAGGCTTGCCCTTGGTGAGCACGGGCGGCCAGACCTGGGCGCACGCTCCGTAGCACTGCGGTTTCTTCGAGTCCTCTTTGTCGAAGAGGTAGAAGGCCTCGCCTTTGCCGTCGGCGATCACGCGGCCGAAGTCGGAGTCGACGACCTTGACCTTGGTGCCTTTGGCCGCCATCGACGCCTCCGCCTTCATCGCCTCGTCGGAGGTCATCTTCGAGTCGGACTCCATGGCGTCACCGCCCTTCATCGCGTCTTGCGACTTCATCGCCTCCTCGCCTTTCGACGCTGCCGCGGTGTTGGTGCCGTCTGACTCGTCGCTGCCGCAGCCGGCGGCGATCAGGGCCACCGCGGCAAGCGGGAGAAGAAGAAGTGCCAAGCGCCTCATGGTCGAACCTCCTGTTCGCAGGGTCATCTCGCCCCAGTATCCGCCGGCCTCCTTACGAGTCCATTACGACGGCTCCCCTTCCGTAAGAGACTCGTAATCGGCGTCTGGCACGCTCGCCGGGATGGTCGCCCTAATGGCATTCGCCTTCCTCGCCGGCGCCGCGACGGCGCTCTCGCCGTGCGTCCTGCCGGTCCTGCCGGTGGCGCTCTCCGCCGGCGTCACCGGCGGCAGGCGGCGACCGCTCGGCGTCGTCACCGGCCTCGCCCTCTCCTTCGCCTTCGCGACGGTGGCGCTCGTCTACGTGATCGACGCGCTGGGGCTCCCCGGCGACCTGCTGCGCAACCTCGCGATCGCCGTCCTGTTCGGCTTCGGTCTGCTGCTGCTGGCGCCGCCGCTCGCCGCGCGGCTGGAGGCGTGGATCAGCCGGGTTGCGCCGGCGCCGAGCGCCCGCACCGGCGACGGCTTCTTCTCCGGCCTGCTCCTCGGCGGCAGCCTGGGGTTCGTCTACGCGCCCTGCGCCGGGCCGATCCTCGCCGGCGTGATCACCGTCTCGGCCTCGCAGTCGTTCACCCTCGGCCGGCTCGGGGTGGCGCTCTCCTACGCGATCGGCAGCGCCGTCGCGCTCTACTTCCTGATGCTCGGCGGGCGGCGGCTGATCCGCCGGCTCGCACCCCAGGCGGGCCGGCTGCAGATCGCGACGGGGGCGGTGATGGTCGCCGTCGCGCTGCTGATGGCCGGCGACTACGACACCCGCTTCCAGACGGCGATCGCCAACGACCTGCCGGACTTCGTCGTCAACCCGACCAAGGATCTGGAGGAGCGCGATCAGGTGGGAGAGGAGCTCGCCGGTCTGCGCACCCAGCGCCACGGCGTCGGCACCGCGGCGGCGAGCGGCGGCTTCCGGGCGGAGGAGACGCTGCCGGTCCTCGGCGAGGCGCCTGAATTCACCGGCAACCAACAGTGGTTCAACACGCCCGGCGGGCGGCCGCTCTCGCTGCGCGAGCTGCGCGGCCAAGTCGTCCTCGTCGACTTCTGGACCTACACCTGCATCAACTGCATCCGCACCTTCCCCTACCTGAGGGCGTGGGACGAGCGCTACCGCGACCGGGGCCTGACGATCGTCGGTGTCCACACCCCCGAGTTCCCCTTCGAGCGCGAGGGGGACAACGTCGCCGAGGCGATTGAGCAGAGCGGGCTGCGCTACCCGGTCGTCCAGGACAACGAGTACGTGACCTGGAACGCCTATGCCAACCAGTACTGGCCGGCGAAGTACCTGATCGATGCTCGCGGCCGCGTCCGCTACGTCCACTTCGGGGAGGGCGAATACGAGGAGACCGAGGCGGCGATCCGCGAGCTTTTGGCCGAGGCGGGGCGCCAACCGGGCGGTGGGCACGCTCGCGCCCGCGTCGAGACCGCCTCGGCGGAGGTCACCACGCCGGAGAGCTACCTTGGCTCGCTCCGCGCCGAGCGCTTCGTCAACGGCCCGATCACCGCCGGCACCAGGACCTTCTCGCTTCCCGCCTCGGGCCTCGCCCCCGACAGCCTCGCCTACGACGGGCGCTGGCGGATCGACCCCCACGGCGCCACCGCGGTCTCCGGTGCTCTGCTGCACCTCGACTTTGGCGCCCGGCGGGTCTTCCTCGTGCTCGGCGCCGATGGGCGTCCTCGCCGCGTGAGGGTACTGCTCGACGGCAGGCCGATTCCGGATCGCCTCGCCGGCGCTGACGTCCACGACGGCGTCGCGATGATCCGCCGCCAGCGCCTCTACCGGCTGGTCGAACTGCCCCGGCCGGGGCGCCACCTGCTCACGCTCCAGCTCGACCCCGGCGTCTCCGGCTACGCCTTCACCTTCGGATGAAGCCGGCGGCTGGGACAATGAGGGGCATGGCAGACCCCGACGGTCGCCGCACCGTGCTCGTCGTCGACGACGAGCCGACGATCACCGAGATCGTCTCCCGCTACCTGGAGCGCGCCGGATACGCCGCGGCGGTGGCGGCCGACGGGCTGGAGGCGATCCGCCTCGCCGACGAGCGGGACCCCGATCTGGTCGTCCTCGACCTGATGCTCCCCGAGCTCGACGGCCTGCAGGTCCTGCGCCACCTGCGCGAGGACGACGACGGCCCGACGCCCGTGATCCTGCTCACCGCCAAGGGCGAGCAGAACGACAAGCTGGCGGGCCTGCGCAGCGGCGCCGACGACTACGTGGTCAAGCCCTTCTCGCCCAGCGAGCTGGTTGCCCGCGTCGATGCGGTCCTGCGCCGGGTCCACCCGGTCGCGGAGGACGCCGAGCCGCTCCGCTACGAGGGGCTCGAGGTGGACGTGCGGGGGCGGCGGGTCGAGGTCGACGGCAGGGAGGTCGCGCTCAGCCAGCGCGAGTTCGACCTGCTGGAGTTCCTCGCCTCCCATCCCGGCCAGGCCTTCTCCCGCGATCAGCTGATGGACCGGGTCTGGGAATCCGCCCCGCTCTCGGACACCAGCACGGTCACCGTCCACATCCGCCGCCTGCGGGCGAAGATCGAGCCCTACCCAGAACAGCCGCGCTTCATCCAGACCGTGTGGGGCGTCGGCTACAGGTTCAACCCGTGAAGCGGCAGGCGATCGTCACCGTCGTCGCCGTGGTCGCAACCCTGCTGGCGATCTTCGCCGCCGCCCGTCTGATGTACGTCTCCGAGCGCGACGCGCTGCTCTTCTCGGTCCTGGTCCTCGGGATCGGGATCGTCGCCCTGCGGGTCGCAGCGCTGGCCGAGCGCGAGCGCGAGCGGGCCGCCGCCGAGGCAACCCGGAGGCAGCTGGTCGCCGCCGTCTCCCACGACCTGCGCACGCCGATCGCCTCGCTGCGGCTCCTGGTCGAGGCGGTAGACGACGAGATCGTCGACGAGGAGACCCGCCGCCGCTACCTGGCGACGATGCAGACCCACATCCACTCGCTGAGCGCGATGATCGACGACCTCTTCGAGCTCTCCCGGATCGAGGCAGGCGACATCGACTGGTCGATGCGCCAGGTCGAGCTGGCGCCGCTGGTCGACGAGGCGGTCGACGCGATGCGCCCCGAGGCCGGGGCGAAGGGGGTGGAGATCCGCTCCCAGCTCGGCTCGGAGCCGCTGCCCGCCCGAGCCGACCCGGAGAAGATCCAGCGCGTCCTCTTCAACCTGATTCGCAACGCGATCCGCCACACCCCCGCCGACGGCAGCGTCACGGTGAAGGGCGAGCTATCGAGGGAGGCGATCGAGATCGAGATCGCCGACACCGGCGACGGCATCCCGGCCCAGGAGCGCGAGCAGGTCTTCGAGGCCTTCTTCCGCGGCGGCGCCGACGCCTCCCGGCACTCCGACGGCGCCGGCCTGGGCCTCGCCGTCTCCCGCGCGATCGTCGAGACCCACGGCGGCCGCATCTGGCTCCCGCCAGCCGAGCAAGGCACCCGCGTGCGCTTCAGCTTGCCCCGCTGAGGCTTCTAGGCGCCTAGCGCGCGACCCAGGCGTCCGGATCGGCGGTGAGCTCGCCGACGACGTCCGGGAGTTCGCCGGAGACGAGGTCGGCCAGGGTGACATCCTCGAGCACGGTGCGGAGGCTGGCGCGGACGGCGATCCAGACTTTCTGCAGGTGCTCGGCGTTGCCCTTGTACTCGATGTCTTCGGGCGGGGTCGACTGCACGTGGGCGATCGGCCCCTCGACGGCGCGGACGATCTCGGCGATCGTCACTTCGTCGGCCGGTTTGGCCAGCCAGTAGCCGCCCTTGGCGCCGCGGCGGGCGCGGATCAGGCCGTGGTGCTTGAGCTCGAGCAGGATGTGCTCGAGGAACTGCAGGGGAATTTCCTGGGCGTCGGCCAGGCGCTCGCCCTTGACCGGACCCTCGTCACCGGCGGCGGCAAGCTCGGCAGCCGCCCGCACCGCGTAGTCGGCCTTCGCGGAAACTCGCATGTATTTAGTTAATCAGTCAGCCGATCACGTCAGGCGCGAGATCGTCGGAGCGGTCGCGCACTTGCTCTTGCTGTTCGAGCGCTTCCCGCTTTTCCCGGCGCGCGTTCCACCAGCGCGGGAACCAGATCAGCAGCAGCAGGCCGACGCCGGCGACCGCGGCGGCGATCGGCCAGACGACCGGGTCGCCCTTCTGCACGGTGACGAGGCCGGAGGCGACGAGGACGACGCCGAGGGCCGTGCGCAGGAACCCGGTCGGGGCGCGGTTGGCGAAGTGGGAGCCGACGATCACCCCGGGGACGCTGCCGAGGAGGATGTTGCCGGCGAGGACGAAGTCGACGTTGCCGCCCACCCAGTGGGCGACGCCGGCCGCCCAGAGCAGGATCGCGGCGTGGAAGACGTCGGTGCCGACGACTTTCACCGGGGTGAGCCGGAAGACCGTGATCAGCAGGATCGCGATCACCGTGCCCGAGCCGGCCGAGGTGATCCCGATCACGAAGCCGGTGGTGACGCCGATCGTCACCGCGGCGATCTTGTGGCGGCGCTGCAGCTCGAAGCCGTCGCGCTCTTCGATC
>JALYWY010000204.1 GCA_030852475.1 Actinomycetota bacterium
CACCTCTGGGGCAAGACCTCGCTGCGCTTCTCCGACCACGAGCTGAAGGCGGCCTCGCGCGACGGGGCGGGGATCGACTGGCCGCTCTCCCACGCCGAGCTCGCCCCCCACTACGCGAAGGTCGAGCGGGCGCTGCGGATCTGCGGCGCCAACGAAGGGCTGCCGGAGCTGCCCGACGGCGACCTCGTCCCGCCGCCGCGGTTCACTGCCGGCGAGCGCCGCTTCAAAGCCGCCGTCGAAGCGCGCTGGCCGACCCGGCGGGTGACCGCGATGCGGACCGTGCAGGAACGCGAGGACGCGCCGCTGCGGGAGGCCGAAGCCAGCGGCCGCCTGACCCTGGTCCCCGAGGCGGTGGTGCGGCGGGTTCTGCTCCACCCCGACGGCGCCCGCGCCCGCGGGGTCGAATACGTCGAGCGCGAGAGCCGCCGCGAGCGCGAGGTAGAGGGGGCGGTCGTGCTGCTCTGCGCCTCGGCGCTGGAGTCGACGCGGCTGCTGCTCAACTCCGCCGACTCCCAGCACCCGGCCGGCCTCGGCAACTCCTCCGGCGTCCTCGGTCGCTACCTGATGGACCACACCTACGGGATCGGCTTCGACGGGCTGGCGCCGCGGCAGCAGGGCCGGGGCTGGCGCGGCGAACGCCACCGCTCCTTCGGCTGCCTCGTCCCCTCCTTCCGCAACTTCGGCGAGACCGAGGTCGACTACCTGCGCGGCTTCGAGATCGAGATGCAGGTGATGCCGCCGGAGGGGGGGCTGCGGCAGCGCGTCCTCGGCCGCGGCCGCCTGCCGGAGCCGACCTTCTGGATGCGCGCCTTCGGCGAGGTGCTGCCGAGCTTCGAGAACCGGGTCACGCTCGACCCCGAGGTGACCGACGCCTGGGGGGTCCCGGCGCTGCACGTCGAGTGCGCCTACGGCGAGAACGAGCGGCGGATGGTCGCCGACGCCGTCGCCTGCATGCGAGAGATGGTCGAGGAGGCCGGCCTCGTCGTCGAGGCCGCCTACGAAGAGCCCTCGCCGCCTGGCCTCTCGACCCACGAGATGGGAACGGCGCGGATGGGGGAGGACCCCGAGGACTCCGTCCTCGACTCGCGCAACCGCTGCTGGGAGGTCGACAACCTCTACCTCACCGATGGCGCCTGCTTCCCCTCCAGCGGCTACCAGAACCCGACGCTGACGATCATGGCGCTGACGGGGCGGGCCTGCGAGGACGTCGCCCGCCGCTTCGGCGGCGGCGAGCTCAGCTCACTCTCCCGGTAGCAGCAGGCGGCGGAGGAAGCGCAGGGTCGAGTCGGAGCCTTCGATCTCGATCCTGGGGATGCGGAAGGGGTCGTCGCCGGGGCGCGCGGGGCGGACCTCGGTCGTGCAGGCGGCGCTGTAGCCGGCGGCTTCGACTGCTTTCACGGCCCGCTCGTCGAAGAGGCCGTAGGGGTAGGCGAAGGTCTCGACGCCTTCCCCCAGCGCCTCCCGCAGGTCCTCGCGGCAGCCGGCGATCTCGTCGGTGACGGCGGCGTCGTCGAGCTCCGGGAGGCGCGGGTGGTTGCGCGTGTGGCCGCCGAGCCGGGTCCCGCCGGCGCGCATCGCCTCGACCTGCTCGCGCGAGAGCATCGGCCGCTCGGCGAGGGCGCCCGGGTCGCCCCAGTCGCTGTTCGCCCCGAGGCGGCCGCTGACCAGATAGAGGTTGGCGGGGACCCTGTGCTTCTCGAGGATCGGCTGGGCGATCTCGAAGTTGTCGCGGTAGCCGTCGTCGATCGTCAGCACAACCGCGCGCCGGGGCAGCGGGCCGCCCGAGCGCAGCGCCGCGGCGAGCTCTTCGAGCGTGATCACCCGGTAGCGCAGCGCCTTCAGCAGGCGCAGCTGGGTGGCGAAGGAGGAGGCGGGGAGGACGAAGCGGTCGCGCTCGCCGCTGTCGGTGAACGCGTGGTACATCAGCACCGGCACCCCGGCCGCGAACTGCCGCCAGCGGGCGCGGCTCATGCCGCCGCGCACGCCCGACCAAAAGGCATAGCGGGAGACGAAGTCGAGCCAGGTGTCGCGGGCACCGCCGGGCAGCAGACGGCCGGCGCGGGCGAGCTGCCGCGGCGGCACCCGCAAGGCCAGCAGTGCCCGCCGCAGCGCCACCTCGCGCGAGGTGGTGGCGCTGAACCAGCCGAGCAGCCGTTTGGTCGTCTCCGGGTGGGCTGCGGTGAACTCGGCGCAGAAGGCGCCGAAGCGGACCTCGGCGGGGATGATCTTCTCGCCGGGCTTGCTGTCGTCATGGATCGCGTGCGCCTCCGGCAGGTAGCGGGGGGTGCAGCCGACGGAACAGAGGCGGAAGGCGGCCTCGAGATCGAAGACCGCCGGCAGTGAGGCGTCGAAGCCGCCGACCTCGATCAGCTTCTCGCGCGGGGCGGAGAGGTTGCCGCTGTAGCAGTCGGCCCAGTCCGGGTCGGCGAGGCTCTCGGTGCGCTCGTTCCAGCGGCGAGCGAAGGCGACCGCGTAGGGATCGGCGTCGGCCGGTACGGCCTGGGTCAGCGAGCCGATCCCGAGCGTATGGTCGTTCTCCCGCTGCGCCGCCAGGTGGGCGGCGACGAGCTCGGGCGAGGCGATCGTGTCGTCGTCGAGGAAGAGGCAGGCGCGGCCCGTGGCGGCCTCGATCCCGGCGTTCAGCGCCGAAGGCTGGCCGCCGTTTTCAAGTGCCAGGCGACGCAGGCGGAACGGCGCCTCGAAGGCCGCCACCATCGCCGCCGTCCCGTCGCTCGACCCGTCGTCGGCGACGATCACCTCGAAGCTCTCCGGCGCCGCCGTCTGTCCCCGCAGCGCCTCCAGGCAACGGCGCAGGAGGTCGCACCGGTTGTAGCTCGGCACGATCACGCTGAGTTCTGGAGAAGGGATGGACATCGCCAGGAGTAGGTGAGAACGCTGCGGTCGCTCAGCCTACGTGGAGGGCCGGAAAGGAGCCCTCGCTACGCTGCCTCGGTGCGGATCCTGCGCGCCACCCTGCTGGCGATCTCGCTCGCGTTCGTCGCGGTCCTCGTCGCCCCTTTCGGGCTGGCGAATCCCGGCGAGGCCCAGGCCCGTCCCTGGATCGGCGTCCGCGGCAACCAGCTGGTCGACAAGCAGGGGGACCCGGTGCGGCTGCTGGGGGTCAACCGGCCCGGGCTCGAGTACCAGTGCATCAACGGCGCCGGGTTCTTCGACGGCCCCACCGACGAGGCGGCGATCGCGGCGATGAAGTCGTGGCACATCAACGCGGTGCGGGTTCAGTTGAACGAGAGCTGCTGGCTCGGGCATCCCTGGATCAAGCCGGAGCTGAGCGGCACTCACTACCGGGAAGCGGTGCGGGGGTTCGTCGACCGGCTCGCGCGCGCCGGCCTCTACGTGATCTTGGAGCTGCAATGGGCGGCTCCGGGGAAGCACTGGGCTACGGGGCTGATCCCGATGGCCGACGCCGACCACGCGCTCGACTTCTGGCACAGCCTCGCCAGCGAATACCGCGGCGACCGCGCCGTTCTCTTCGACCTCTACAACGAGCCGCACGACATCGACTGGGCCTGCTGGCGGGACGGCTGCGAGGTCACCGACCAGTGGTTCGGCAGGTATCGGGCGACCGGGATGCAGCAGCTGGTGACGACGGTGCGATCGACCGGGGCGCGGCAGCCGGTCCTGCTCGGCGGGCTCGACTGGGCGCGCGACCTCGGCGGCTGGCTGGAATACCTGCCCGAGGACCCGGTGGACGCCCTCGTCGCCTCCAACCACACCTACGACTACAAACCCTGCTTCCGCAAGTGCCGCAACGTGTTGCTGCGGATCGCCAAGAGCCACCCGGTCGTCACCGGCGAGCTCGGCCAGACCGACTGCAAACACGACTACGTCGACGGCTACATGCGCTGGGCCGACCGCCACGGCATCTCCTACCTCGGCTGGGCCTGGTACGTCACCCCCGAACTCGAAGCCACCTGCGCCGCCGGCCCGATCCTGATCCGGGACTACACCGGCAAGGCGAGCAGCTACGGCCGCGGCCTGCGCGACCACCTGCGGCGCCTGGCCGCTGGCTGACCCATCTACGAGGCTTTTTCTTCTTCGGCCTCCCGCCGTTTCCGCTCGGCGTAGAAGATTTTGAGGTGCTTGGTTTCGCGTTCGACTAGGCCGTCATTGTGCTCCGGGTTCCGCACAAGCTCCGGGTACCCCCAGATCGCCACCAATTTGCCGAAGGAGTCGCCCCCCGATGCGGCCAAACGATCGCGGACTGCAAACTCCCAGTAGGAAGGCATGGGTTGGGCATCATCGAGCTCGAACAGCCCGACAGGCATCCAATCGGGAGCGTGGGCATCGGAATAAATCAGAACCGAGAGGCTCGACGAGAACCACGCAAGGCCATAGACGTGGTATTCCCCCCCTACATGGACCCAAGCATCAAAGCGGGCAGTCTCTGAGGAGTGCATGGACCCCATCGTGGGGGGGCCGAGGCCCTTCGCCGAGTCATATATGCAGCGCGCGATCAATCTTTGTACTTCCAGCCTTCCGCTACTCCCGTCTTCTCATTGTAGAAGTAGTGGATCTCAACCCCGTTGATGTTCTGCGCCTTTTTCACCCAGCCCTCTGATGAAGGATATTTAGGATTCCCCAGCTCTTTGATGATCGTCGTGCCGCCCGCCGGATCCGATTTAGCTGATTTCATCGCCAGCTGCTCGGTCAGATTCGCCGCCTCCCTGCGGGCACCCGCGCTCGCGGCGTCGTCGGCGAAGCTCTTGATCCCGCGTGCTGCTCGACCAGCCCCGCCGCCAAATGGGATGAACGTGCAGGCTCCTTGGAGGCCCTTGCCTACCGCCTCCCAGTAACTGCAGGTCCCATCCTGAAGGCATTCGATCTCTTCCTGGTAAGGGAGAAGCGGGTTCAGGTCGCTGTTCCACACGGAGCTACCCACGCTCTTGACGTCGTCCCAGCCGAGCTGGCCGCTCGGGTCGGTCCAGGTGAGCGGGCTGCCGTTCGCGTAGGCATAGGCCATTCCCGTCTGCACCCCGAGGGGGTCTCGGGTCAGGAACTGGCCGCTTGCGGGGTCGTAGACCCGCGCCCGCAGGTACTGCAGGCCGCTCTGCTCGTTGGTGTACTGGCCCGCGTAGCCCAGCGGCGCCCGCTGGGCGCCGGTGCTGCCGGCGAGGTTCCCGTAGGCGTCGAAGGTGAAGGTGGCGGTCGGGCTGCCGCCGGCCCCGGTCAGCATCCGGGTGCTCCCGAGCTGGTCGTGGTGGTAGTAGCTCGGCGTTCCGGCGGAGGAGATCTGCTCCACGGGTAGGCCACCGGGGCCGTAGACGTAGCTGTACTCGCCGTCGTCCAGGAGCAGGGGGAGCCCGCGCGTCGTGTTCCAGCTCAGGTACCTGGTCGTCCCGGAGACGGTCTGCGACGCTCGCCTGCCCATCCCGTCATAGGCATACGTTTCGTTGACCGCGGGAACTTCGCCCACTTTCGCCCGCTGCACCGAGGTCAGGTTCCCGGCCTGGTCGTAGCTGTAGTTGGTGACGAGGTTGGAGTCCAGCCATTTCTGGATCCTGTTGTTGCCGGAGTCGGCGAGCCAGATCTCACTGTTGCTGCCGAGGCCGAGGGCGGCCGGGCTTTTCAGCTGGCCCGAGCCGGTGCCTTCTTTGCCGAACTGGGTGATGTATTCGCCCGCCGCGCTGAACACCTGGACCCGGTGGTTACCCGTGTCAGCGACCCAGATGGTCCCGTTCGAGCCCACGGCCACTCCCGTCGGGTTTTTCAACTGCCCGTCGCCGGAGCCCGAAGAACCGAACTGGCTCAGGTAGGTTCCTTCGGCGCTGAACTCTTGGATGCGGTTGTTTTCCTTGTCGGCCACCCAGACGTGCCCGTTCGAAGCGACCGCGACGCCAGCGGGGCTTTTCAACTGGCCGTTGCCCGAGCCGGCGGTGCCGAACTGCCGCACGAAGACGCCGGCGGCGCTGAACTCCTGGATGCGGTTGTTGCCGGTGTCGGCAACCCAGACGTTGCCGCTGGAGCCGACCGCGATCCCGGAGGGGCTTTTGAATTGGCCGGCGCTCGTGCCTTCTTTGCCGACCTGAGTGAGGGATTCGCCGGCTTCGGTGAATTTCTGGATCCGGTTGTTGCCGGTGTCGGCAACCCAGAGCTGACCGGCGGCGGTGAATGCAAGGGCACGCGGTGAGCTCAGCTGCCCTTTTTTCGTCCCGAGACTCCCGAACTGCGAGACGTAGGCGCCGCCTTCGGTGAACTTCTGGATCCGGTGGTTGCCGGTGTCGGCGACCCAGATGCCGCCTTTGACGGCAACCCCCGAGGGATTGCTCAGCTGCCCGTTGCCGGAGCCCAGCGAGCCGAACTGACTCGAGAACGCGGGCGCGATCGAGCGCGTCTCTTTGGTCCGCTCACCGAGTTTGTCGAAGGCGTAGGTCCGGCCCGTCCCGGCGGTCAGCTGGTTCGCCGCGTCGTAGCCAAACGAGGTCCCGGGAGCTTTGGTGAGGTTGTCGGCCGCGTTGTAGCCGTAGCTCGAGGGGCCGGCTTTGATCAGCCGGTCGTTTTCGTCGTAGGTGAAGGATTCGGCTTCGGCGCCGGGCAGGCCACTGCTGGTCAGGCTCGCTACCTGACCGACTTTTTCGCGCGTGTAACCGAGCGAGGCGAGGGTTTCCGAGCCTTTCTTCATCGCCACCGCAATCATCTCGTCGGCGCGGTCGTAGCCGAATTCGTCGACGTTGCCGGTGCCGGCCGGGAAGGTGATTTTGCCGAGGTTCGAGTTGCGGTCGTAGCCGAAGCTGGTCGTGTTCCCCAGCCAGTCGGTGACGCTTTCCATCCTCCCCGCGTCGTCGAAGGCGTTGACCACCGTTTTCCCGTTGGGGTAGGTGATCCCGGTCTGGCGATCGGCAAGGTCGTACGCGTAGAGCACCGTGCTGCCATGCCCGTCTTTCGCTTCGACCAAGCGGCCGAGCTCGTCGTAGTCGTATGAGCTCGTCCCGGTGCCGTCGACCATCGTCAGCACGTTCCCGTTGTCGTCGTAGCTGAACTCGACGGGAGCGGGGTTGCCGCTGGAATGGCTGACTTCTTCGAGCCGGTTCGCAGCGTCGTAGGCGTAGGTGGTTTTACGCCCTTCCGGATCGGTCTTGCCGACGAGGTTGCCGGCATCGTCGTAGGCCCTGATGGTTTTCCGTTTCAGGGGGTCGATGGTTTCGACGGGCTGCCCGAGGACGTTGCGGATGTATTCCGTGGTCTGCCCTTTGCCGTCGGTCTGGCTGATCATGGCTCCGGCACCGTTGAAGCCGGCTTTTGAGATATCGCCGTTAGGCTTTTTGACTTCGATCGGCTCGTCGGCGGGGTTGTAGGCGTAGGTGGTGACGTGGTTGTTGGGGTCGGTCACCGTTTTCAGGTTGTCGTTGCCGTCGTAGGTGTATTCCGTCGTGTAGCCGAGAGGATTGATCAGGGCGACGAGGCGACCCTTGTCGTCGCGTTCGTAGGTCGTCGTGTATTTGCTCGGTTCGGCCCCTTCTTCGTTCCCGCGCGGGCTCACCGCCGAGGTGATTTGCGAGTTTTCGTCGTATTGCCAGGTCCATTCGTCGCCCTCGGGGTCGGCCTGGGAGGCAAGGTTCCCGAAGGAGTCGTAGCCGTAGCTCCAAGTGTGGCCAAGCGGGTCGATCAGGGTTTCGAGCTGGCCGTTTTCGTCGTATTCGTAGCTCGTGACCTGGATTTCTTCTTCGGGCGCCGGACGGGAGATGGTTTCCGGGTTCCCCTGCGCGTCCCGCACGATCGTCGTGGTTTCGCCGTTGGGCGTGGTTTGCGAGATGACGTCGTGGGTGGAGTTGTATTCCCAGGTCGATTCGTTTTCCAGCGGATCGACCATCCGGACGCGGTCGCCGGCGGCGTTGTATTCGTACTCCGTCGTGTTCCCGTTCCCGTCGGTGTAGGCGATCTGCCGGCCGGCGCTGTCGTAGGTGAAGAGCTCCGTCGTCGCGTCGGCGGTCCCGTGGCCGCGCGTGATCGAGGTCGGCTCGTTGTTGCTGTTGAACCAGAGGTCGGTCACCGACCCGGTCGCTTTGTTCGTGTAGCGGGTGTGGAAGCCGTCGTAGGCGAATTCATGGGTTCTTCCCGCCGGATCGGTCTGCGAGATGAGGCGGTTGGCGCCGTCGTATTCGTGTTTCGTTTCCCCACCCCGGCCGTCGATCATTTTCGTCATCCGGTGCAAGCCGTCGTAGTCGAACTGCCAGCGCGGCCCGGCGCTTTCCGGCAGCGTCACGCTGGTCAACTCGCCACCTTCGTAGGCGTAGGTGGCCACGTGCCCCATCGGATCTTCGGCACTTTCGACGAAGCCGCCCCCGTTGTAGGTCAAGTTGATCTCACGACCGGCTGGATCGGTGATCGTTTTCAGCCGGCCGCTTTCGTAGGACAAGGTGGTTTCGTTGCCGTTGCGGTCGGCGACCGCCAGCAGCGCCCCGCTCCCCGAGAAGGTGTAGACGGTCTGGTCGGAATCGATCAGCGTGTAGCCGGCTTCCGGGTCTCCGCTCAGGCTGCTGCGACTCCACTCAGGAGACTCGTAGGCCCCGCTTTCGACTTCGTTGAAGGGGGCGGTACTCCCGTCGCTGCGCACGAGGGTGACGCGTTTGCCCCCTTCTTCGACGAGAAGGTGCTCGCTGAAGGAGCTGGACCAGCCATAGCCGAACGGGCCGGGCGAGATGGCCGCCGCTGCGGCCTGAGCGCTGTAGCTGCGGACCAGGTGCAGCCCGACCCCGAGCCCGCCGACGGCAATATCGGTCTGGCTCTCGAGCAGGTCGCCGCTCGCCGTTTCCACCGGGTCGCCGCAGACGCAGCGAGGACCGAAGCGTTCGCTGGAGGGAACGCCGATCCGGTTTTTGATGCTGAGAGTGCCGCTGAGCTGGCGGATCAGCCCGTTGCTCTTGAGCGGCACGGTTACTTCGGTCGTTCCCGTGCCTTCCTGCTTCCTGAAGACGCCGTCGTTGATGATCTTGGGCGGGCTGGTGCTGCCTGCGGCGACCTCGATCTCCGCGCCCGCGCCGGCTTTCTCAGAGTTGGCGTCGAATTCGCTGAGGTTTTCCAGCACGGCCCCGTTGGACATCTCGAAGGTGACGGACCCGGTCACTTCGTAGGGGCCTTCCATCCTCAGCGTCCGGCCATCGAGGAGAACGGATTCATTCCAGGTCGAGTAGCCGGATTCAGTGACGATGGTGGTGCCTTCGCCCGCCATCGTGCCTGCCACCCAGCCGAGTCTCCCCGTCCTCAGCGTTCCGGCGCCCGTCACATAGGACCCGGCTTCGGTGTTCCCGGTCAAGAAGACGGAATCGACGTCGAGCAACGCGCCCGCTCCGATATCGGTCAGCCCCCACGCCTGGAAATATTCTTCCATCACGACGTCGCTGTTCGGGAGAAGCTCGAGCGTGCCCATTTCCGTGAAGGTTTCACGCCCGGTGAGGAGGCCTTCCCCCGCGACGGAGACAGTGCCCAGTCCGAGTTTCAGCTTGATGAGATTGAAGGTTCCATGCGAGTCCACGAGGAGATAGGGGTCCTCGGTTCCGATCCCCCCGCTCCCCATGTAGACCTCGAGCACCGAGACTTCGGCACCTTCGCCGATCTTGAAGTTCGCCCCAGATTCAGGTGCTTTGCTGAGGAAATGGAGCATGTAGAGGCTTGCGGTTGAGTTGTTCCCGAAGGTCACCCTTCCTTCGGTCTGCCTGAACAGGGCAGAGGCGGAAAAGTGACTTTCCGCGTTGGTAATCAAGGTGCCGCCCGTCTGCAGGACTTCCCCCGTGGAAACGGTGGCACCGGTTCCCACCGAGAAGGTCCCCGCTTCCTGGATCAGTTTGCCTTTGACGTTGAGTTTCGCCCCACCGGTCAGGCTGAATTCGCCGGAAGCGGCAACGAGTTTTTCCAAGGTCGATTCTTCGCCGGAGCCGGTTAGGCCGAAGGAGCTTTCCGTGACCCACAGTTCCGCTTTTTCGCCACTTACTTTTTTGGCTTTGACAATCGCTGCGCCGAGAGACCAGATGCGCCCGGCGAAGGCGCTTTCGCCGAGGGTGAAGCTGCCGTTGCTGAAAGCCAATTGAGCCGTTCCCGTCGCCGTCCACGAGGCGAGGGCTTCATGCCCTGAGTTACCCCCGCCGGTGAGAGCGAGGATCCCCGTAGCGGTGCTCACCAAGGCCTCGTTGTCAATCTCGAATGCGATGCCGGTCGTGCCGGTGCCCGCGGTCTTGCGAACGGTCCCGGTGTTGATCAGCTTGGGCTGGGCACCGGCTCCCGTAACTAGGCCGTTGCCTTCGCCTTGGGCGTTGACGGTCAGGATGCCGGAGTTCTCGAGTCTGGCGCCTTCGGCGCCGCGGATCTCCCCGGCGGCAGCTTCGACCGCGATCGTCCCGGAGTTCTCGATCGTCGTCCCTTCGGCCCGGATTTCCCCAGCCGTGCCTTCGATCGTCACCGACTGGGTGTTTTCGAGCGTGGCGTTCCCTTTGACGATCACTCCGCCTTCGGAAGCGTTCAGTTTCATCAGGTCGGAGTTGAGCAGTGAGGCGCTCCCTTCCAGGGTCACCCGGCTCGAAGTGCCTTCGACCGTCAGTCCGTTGCCGTTCACGACCGCAGACGCTTCGGTCGCGGTAATCCGCCCTTCGGGGCCTTTGACCGTCAACTGGCCTTCGTTGACGACCCCGAGGACGGCCGTTTCGATCAAGTTCAACTTGCCGCCGGCCCCGGCGACGTCGAGGGTGCCGCGGACGCTGAAGGTGCGTCCTTCGGTGAGACGGAGGCCGGGCCTTTCCCCTTCGCCGGGCGCCGCGACCGTGCCCGTCGCACCCGCGCCGAGGACGGTGTAGCCGGCGCCTGCCATCGTCCCGCCGTCGGCGGTGAGGGAGCCGGTGACGACGAGTTCGTTCGGGCCTCGAAGTTCACCGCCCGAGAGGTGGAGGATCCCGATGTTCGAGGCTTCCGCTTCGCTGAGGAGGGCGAGTGAGCCGGCGGTGATCGTGACCCGTCCTTCGCCTTGGAGCAGAGCCACCGAGTTGACGCCTTCCGTCACCGTGGCGGTCTGCCCGACCGGGATGCAGGCGATGTCGATCGAGGTCGGAACGGCTTCGGCAGACCAGTTCGTGGAGACCTGCCATTCGCCGCCGCTCGGCCCCACCCAGGTATTGGTGCATTCCGCGGCAGAAGCCGTCTGGGGCAGAAGGAGGGCTATCAGGGCCAGAAAGAGCGCGGCCGCGGTCGTTCGAACCGGTCGCAGGGATGCGGCTCCGGTATCCGATCTGATCACAGCGCCTCCTTACCTAATGCACGTTGATTGATCAGGAGACTATGGGATACCTCGATGAGATACTGACGGCCCTTTGACCCAGCGCTCCGACTAGCGCCCGGAAGGAGCGCCCTGGACGCGGGCAGCCAGGCCGGGGCTGACCAGCGAGAGGTGGGCGATCGCCCGGTGCGGGGCGCCGCCGACGACGACCTCGACCTTGTTGCGCTCGATCGCCCGCACGACCGCTGAACCCACTTGCTCGGGGGGGACCGTGCCGCGGCCGGGAGGCGGGTCGATCCCGGCGCGGGCGAACATCCCCGCCTCGCGCACGTAGCCGGGGGAGACGACCGAGACGCCGACGCC
>JALYWY010000010.1 GCA_030852475.1 Actinomycetota bacterium
CGCTCCCGCTTGATCACCGAGTTGTAGACCGCGCCAGCGGTGACGTTCGAGGCCCGCGTCGCGTTCTCGTCGGTGAAGCGCTCGTAGTGGCCGAGGTCGAGGTCGGTCTCGGCCCCGTCCTCGGTGACGAAGACCTCGCCGTGCTGGAACGGGCTCATCGTCCCCGGGTCGACGTTGATGTAGGGGTCGAACTTCTGCAGCTGCACCCGGTAGCCGCGGGAAACGAGGAGGCGCCCGATCGACGCCGCGGTGATCCCCTTTCCGAGGGCCGAGACGACGCCGCCAGTGACGAAAATGAACTTCGTGTCGCCTTTGTTTCCCGGACTCATGCTCTGCCGAGCGAGTCTAGCCAGCGCAAAGGCGGAACCGACTCGATCGTCTTCGAAATAGACCGCAACTCGCCGTAAATCGTCAGCGCCAGGACCACCGCGAGGGCGACCAGTCGCGCGTCGGCGCCGAGAACGGTCAGCAGCCAGACCCCGGCGATTGCCCCGATCAGGTTGGAGCCGGTGTCGCCCAGCATCGCCCGCTCCCCCAGCGTCAGCCACATCCCCACCACCACCGGCCCGACGAAGATCCCCAGCAGTTCCAGCGGCGCCAGGGTCCACGCCCCGAGGCAAAGGCCCACCGCCAGCAGCACCAGCGCCTTCTCCGCCCGCCCCGGCCGCAGGTCGAGCAGGTTGAAGAGGTTGGTGGCGAGGATCAGCAGCGCCACGTCGGCGACGTAGCGCCAGTCTTCGAGGCCGCGGCCGGAGACGACGTAGGCGGCCAGCGCCAGCGCCCCGACCGCCTTGATCGCGCCGGTCGAGAGCGACCCCGCCCGCAGCGCCGCCCAGTGCCCGCGCCAACCCCGCGGCGTCGCCGCCGCCTCGCCGCGCCCGAGCGCGTCGTCGAGGAAGCCGAGGAAGGCGATCCCCAGCAGGTAGGGCAGCCAGCGCCGCAGTTCGGGGTCGAGCAGGTCGAGGTCGCCGCGGTCGTCGAGGAAGGCGAGCGGCGCCAGGGTCACCAGCGCCGCCGTCACCAATATCGCCCCGAGCGGGAAGGCCAGGGGCAACCCCCGGTAGTTCTCCCGCACCAGGCCCGCGTCGCGCAGCCCGCGGGCGCCGGCCGGCACGAGGAACAGCGAGATCGCGATCGCCAGCGGCAAGCCGACCCAGTACACGTCCTATTCGCCCTCGGTCAGCAGGTCCGGCAGCAGCTGGTCGGCGGTTCCCTTGACGCCGTAGCTGCCGTCGGCGCCGAGCAGGGCGAAGACGAGCGCCAGCTTCCCCGCCGTCAGGTCGACGTGGTCGACGCTGGCGAGGCCGTTCGCCTGGAAGAAGGAGATCGAGGACGAATCATCGGTCGAGGTCTCGACCCCGGTCGCCGGGGCGCGGGTGGCGGTGATGCCGCTCATCAGCGCTTCCTCCAGCTGGTTCGTCTTTTCGCGCTGCACGGGGCCCATGTCTTCGGGCTGGTCGCGGACGACGATCACCCCGTCGAGGCCGCCGAAGGTACCGCTGGCGCGCGAGAAGAGATGGCCGCGCACCACTTCGGGAAGGGTGCCGCCCAGCACCAGCTGGCGGCCGAGGCCGGTGCCGAGTTCGGTCAGGGCGTCGGGGTCGGTGCGCAGCTGGGAGAACCTGGTTTTGGCGAGGTCTTCGGCGAGACCGCTGACGTCGACCGGCTCGCGCACAACCCCCACTCCCACCAGCCGCCCCCCGGTCGGCGCCAGGGCCTCCTCGACTTCGTCGGTGACGGGGCTGGGCAGGCCGCCGAGGGCGAGGATCGCGAACCGCCGCCCCTCCAGCCGGTCCCGCGTCAGCACCGGGTAGACGCGTTCGGCGAACTCGTCGGAGCGGTTCAGCTCGGCGTTCAGATCGTCGGCCCGCGAGCGCGCGTCCTGGAGGTTGCCGACGAGGCTCGCCTCGAGATCGCGGCGGGTGTCGTCGAGAGCGTCGCCGCCGAACTCGGCCCCGATCAGGATCCCGATCGCGAGCGCGATGAAGACCGCGATCAGCGAGGTGGCGTGGTAGCGCGCGGAGTACCCCATCAAGCGGGGAAGGCTAGTGCCCTAGTCGATGCCGAGCCAGATCCGGATCTTCAGCCAGATCAGTTCCCAGACGTCGTTGAGGGCCGGAGAGGTGATGACGAGGATCGTCAGCAGGATCAGGAAGGCGACCGCGAAGAAGGCCAGCGGCGCCAGGGTCGAGCTCGGGTTGTAGAGCCGGCTCACCCCCTTCGCGTCGACCAGGCGCTCGCCGATCTTCAGCCGCGTCAGGAAGGTCGAGGACATGCCGCCGCGCTTGCGATCGAGAAACTCGACCAGGTTGAAGTGGGCGCCGACGCTGACGATCAGCGCCGCCCCCTTCTCGTGGGCCATCAGCATCGCCACGTCCTCGCTGGTGCCGGCGGCCGGCACCAGCTGGTGGTCGAGTCCCGCCTCCTGCAGCCGCTCCCGGCCCGGCGCCCTCCCGTCGGGATAGGCGTGGACGATCAGCTCGGCGCCGCAGCGCAGCGCCGCGTCGCTGGCCGAGTCCATGTCGCCGAGGATCACGTCGGGCTTCAGCCCCGCTTCCAGCACCCCGTCGGCGCCCCCGTCGACGGCGACGATCAGCGGCCGCACGTCACGGATGTAGGCGCGCAGCGCTTTCAGGTCGCGCCGGTGGCGGTCGCCGCGGACGACGATCAGCACGTGGCGGTCGCGAAAGGAGGCGCGGGTCTGCGGGAAGGCGATGTTGCCGGTCAGCAGGTCCGTCTCTTCGCGGACGTGGGCGACGGTGTTCTCGGCGAATTCGGCCAGCGCCTCGTCGATCCGGGCCCGGTGCTCCTGCATCTCGCGCTCGAGCTCGGGGACGCGGAGGACCCGGCCGCGCGCGACCTCCTTCCCGTCGACGAGGATCGTGCCGTCGACGATCCGGACCCGATCGCCGTCATTGAGGCGCTCGAAGAGCCCGGCCTCGGGGGCGTCGATCAGCCTGATCCCCGCCCGGGCCAGCATCAGCGGTCCGGCGTTCGGATACCTGCCCTGCGATGAGGGCGAGGCGTTGAGGACCGCCGCCACCTCGGCTTCGATCAGCTCCTCGGCGGCGATGCGGTCGATGTCGACGTGGTCGATGACGGCGACGTCCCCCGGGCGCAGCCGCTTGACCAGGTGCTTGGTCCGCTCTCCCAAACGCGCGGTTCCCTCGATCGGCGCCTCCGGCCGCGCGCCGTTCCTACGCCCGAGCAGGGCAGGGAGACGACGGCGACTGGCGGTGGCCACCGACCCAGATTAGGCGAAGTGAGCGGAGCGCGGCAAGGGTTGAAGCTCAGGCGGCGGCCAAAAGCTCGCGGGCGTGTTTCGTCGCTGCCTCGTCGGAGCTCTCGCCGCCGAGCATGCGGCGGATCTCGGCGACCACGCCCTCGCCGTCGAGGCGCTCGACCGTCGCCCGCGCCTGCTCGCCCCCCACGTCCTTCTCGAGCCGGAAGTGGACGTCGGCCAGCGAGGCCACCTGGGGCAGGTGGGTGATGCAGAGCACCTGCCGGTCCCTGCCCAGCGCCCGCAGCCGCTCGCCGACGACCCGGGCGGTGTTGCCGCCGATGCCGGCGTCGATCTCGTCGAAGACCATCGTCCCGGCGCTCGCGGCCTGGCCGAGCCCGCTGAGGGCGAGCTTCACCCGCGAGAGCTCGCCACCGGAGGCGGCGTCCCGCAGCGGCGCCGCCTCGATGCCGGGGTTGGGCGCGACCCGCAGCTCGACCGTCTCGCGGCCGGAGGGCCCGTAGCCGTCGGGGTGCGGCTCCAGCACGACCTCGAGCGAGGCGCCGGCCATCGCGAGCCCCTCCAGCTCCGCCGCCACCCGCTCTTCGAGCGGACGCGCCGCGGCTTCTCGCCCGGCACTCAGCTTCTCGCCCAGCTCGGTTCGCCGCGCCTCCGCCGCGGCCAGCGCCGCCTCCGCCTCCGCGCTGCGCTCTCCGGCCCCCTCGAGGCGGGCGATCTCCGCCCGGCAGCGGTCGGCGTGCGCCAACACCGACTCGACGCTGCCGCCGTGCTTGCGCTCGAGGCGATCGATCGCCTCCAGCCGTTCCTCGATCGCCAGCAGCGCCGCCGGATCGGCCTCGACCCCCTCG
>JALYWY010000015.1 GCA_030852475.1 Actinomycetota bacterium
ACCGGCCTCGGGGTCGGTCTTGGCGAAGACGGTGAAGTAGTCGGCGTAGGTGCCGTTGGTGATGAAGCACTTGGAGCCGGAGATGACGTACTTGTCGCCCTTCTTCACGGCCTTGGTCTTCATCCCCGAGACGTCGGAGCCGGCGTCCGGCTCGGTGAGGCCGAAGGAACAGAGCTTGGGAGCTTCGGTCAGCATCCCCAGGTACTTCTTTTTCGTCTCCTCGGAGCCGCCGAGGGTGATCGGCGCGGAGGCAAGGCCGTTGGCGGCCAGCGAGGTGCCGATGCCGGAACAACCCCAGCCGAACTCCTCCTCGATCAGGCAGCCGGAGAGGTAGTCGAGGCCGGGACCGCCGTAGGCCTCGGGGACGTGGGTGTTCATCAACCCGACCTCCCAGGCCTTGTCGATCACGTCCTGCGGCCAGGTGCCGTCCTTGTCGTACTCCCAGGCGACATTGCGCATGTCTTTCTCGGCGAAGCTGTGGGCCAGCTCGCGCAGGTCTTTCTGCTCGTCAGTGAGGGTGAAGTCGACCACCGGTCGGTGCTCCTTTTCTTCGCGGTTCTTCTGAAGTCTGCGGGAGCGCCGCCGGGAGGCTGACGTTCCACCGATTGACTGGTCAGTCAACCGGTCCCAAGGTTAGCGGACCGGAGCGGAGATCTGGCCTGTTTACCCTTGATCGATGGAGCCGACGCTGGCGATGACGGCCACCGAGAAGGGGGCGATCCTGCTGACGATCTCCGGAATAGCGGCCCCGATCGCCGGTTACCTCTTCCACCGCTCGGCCGAGTCCTGGCGCTCCTTCGGCAAGGGGGCGTTCTCGATCGGGGACGAGACGCCGCCGCCCCGCCGCGGCGCGCCGGCGCCCCCGGTGGATCCCGCCATCCAGGCCGCCGAGGTGCGCCAGATGCTGGAGGCGAAATCGCAACGCCGCCAGCAGCGGGGCAAGGCGCCCCTGGACGTCGAGGCCGAGACCGCGCGCCTGCTCGCCGACGCCGAGCGCCCCCGCGGCGCCGAGGCGATGGACGCCGAGCTGCGGGCCGAGGTGCGCCAGCTCGTCGTCGCCCGCAACGAGCGTCGCCTGCGCGAAGGCCAGGAGCCGCTCGACGTCGAGACGGAGGTCGAAAGGCAACTGGCCGATTTCATAGGATCGAATTGATGGCCACTTCCAACGGAGATCTCTACGAGGTCGAGGAGATGCTCAACCAGCCCGGGACCTACTTCAACCCGCAGACGGAGGTCGTAGTGATCGTCGACGACTCCGCCTCGGTGGACCAGGAGGTCTTCGACAACCTCGAGGGCTACGAAGGCGCGGAGTGGGTCCGGGTCTCCGACGACGTCCCGGTCGACGAAGACGGGCGCGACCGGGCCCTGGAGAGCTTCGAGGCGAGCAGCCAGGGCGACGTCCTCCCGGCCGACGCGCTGGAAGAGAGCGAAGACGACCTCGAAGAAGAAGAGGAACGGCCGGAACCGGATCCGGACCCGGAGGAATAGCCAGAGTGCTGTCCGAGGGAGACAAAGCGCCCGACTTCACCCTGCCCGACCAGAACGGCGACAAGGTGAAGCTCTCCGACCTGCGCGGGGAGATCGTCGTCCTCTACTTCTACCCGAAGGCGGATACCTCGGGCTGCACCACCCAGGCCTGCGGCGTCCGCGACCGGCGCGCCGATTACGAGGCGGCCGGGGCTCGCGTGATCGGGATCTCGCCCGACGAGATCAAGGACATCGACAAGTTCGCCGGCAAATACGACCTCGACTTCTCCCTCCTCGCCGACGCCGACCCCGCGGTCGCCGAGAAGTAGGGGACCTGGGTCGAGAAGTCGATGTACGGCCGCAAGTACATGGGGGTGCAGCGGGCGACCTTCATCATCGATCCCAAGGGCAAGATCGCCAAGGTCTTCCCGAAGGTCTCGCCGAAAAAGCACGACGAACTCGTGCTGAAGGCGCTCGGCGAGCTCTGAGCGCCCCCAGCGGCGTCCTCGGTCGCTCGCGTGCAGAGCACGCCACGCTCCCTGCGTCCTTGCCAGGAACGCTCAGGCGCTCACCGCAACGGCGACGATGAAGGACGCGTAGAACACGAACCAGCCGATTATCGCCGGCAGTTTGAACCGCCCGGAGATGTGCAGGCTCTCATAGGCGAGCAGGCCGCCGGCGACGCCGAGGCCGATCGAGAGGACCGCGGTCCAGGTCAGGTCCCAGGAGGTGAAGATCATGCCGATCCCGACCGGGACCATCGACTGGAAGACCATCGCGCCGGTGATGTTGCCGAGGGCGAGGGAATCCTTCCCTTCCCGCACCCAGAAGAAGCTGTTGACCTTCTCCGGCAGCTCGGTCGCCAGCGGCGCCAGGATCAGCGCCAGCACCAGGGCCTCGACGCCGATGCTCTCGGCGATGTGGAGCAGCTCCTCGACGAAGAGGTGGGCGCCGCCGACCATCGCCCCCAGGCCGACCAGGAGCTGGATGATGCAAAGCGCCAAGCCTGGGTCTTCGCGCCGCTCAACTCGCCGCTCGAAGATCAGCGGGTTGAGGGTCTCTTCCGCCTGCACCTCGCCGCCCTCCCGCAAGGTCAGGGCGATGTAGAGGAAGTAAGCGACGATGAAGGCGATCCCGACGACGATCCGCACGCCCGACGGGGGGCCCCAGGCAAGCAGGCCGCCGATCGCGAAAAGGACGAGAAAGAAGAGCAGGTCCCGCTCGAGCGTCGGCTTGTGTGCGTTCAGCTCGACTCCCTGGGGGCGTTTGCTGCGGTAGAGGTAGGCATAAAGACCGACCAGGCCCATCGCCAGGGTCCCGAGCAAGAAGGGCGCGCCGACGATCGCCCCGATCGCGACGTCTTCGGAGCCCTCAGAGGCGCTGAGCAGCGCGACGATCGCGATCAGCGTCTCCGGCATTGCCGTACCGACCGCGGCGAGGATGCTGCCCACCGCCCCCTCGCCGAGGTTCAGCTTGTGGCCGATCCACTCGACCGCGTTGGTGAACAGCAGCGCGCCGGCGAGGACGACGGCGAAGCTGAAGATCAGGAGGAGTGCTTCCATCGGCGCAGGCTATAGGGCGGCCATCTCAGGCGAAGTAGAAGGCGAGGCCGACGAGGAAGTAGAGCGCCAGCAGCTGCGCGCCCTCGAACCAGTTCGACTCACCGTCGCTGGTCACCTGGTTGGCGACCAGGATCGCCAGCACGATCGCTCCGAGCTCAAAGCCGTTGAAGACCAGCGGCATCGGGTGGTCGCCGATCAGGAACGAAGCGATCACGAGGACCGGCGCGACGAAGAGGGCGATCTGGGCGCTGGAGCCGATCGAGATGTTGACCGCCAGGTCCATCTTGTCTTTCGCCGCGACCAGGACGGCCACCCAGTGCTCAGCGGCGTTGCCGACGATCGCCACCACGATCGCGCCGACGAAGAACTCGGAGAGGCCGATCGACTCGGAGGCCTCGCTGATCGAACCGACCAGGACCTCCGACATCAGCCCGACCAGCACGCCGGCCACCGCCAGCGCGATCACCGAGGTCCGGATCGACCAGCCCCAGGTGTCTTCCTCCTCGTACTCGGGGTTGAAGAGCGACCGGTGCGTCTTCATCGAGAAGAGGAGCCCGAGCGCGTAGGTGCCCATGAGGACGATCGCCGTCGCCAGCGAGAGGTGCTCGACGGTGCTGTCGTAGTCGATCGACTCGGCATCGACGCCCGGCAGCCCCTGCCCCTCGACCAGCTCGAAGATCGCCGGCATCAAGAGGGCGCCGCCGGCCAGCAGCAGCATCGTCGTCTGCACGCCCGCGCTGGTGCGATTGAACACCTGTTTGTCGCGCTTCAGGCCGCCGACGAGCATCGCCGCGCCGAGGACCAGCAGCATGTTGCCGAGGATCGAGCCGACGACCGAGGCCTTGACGACCTCCTGCAGCCCCGCGTTGAGGGCGAAGAGGGCGATGATCAGCTCCGGCGCGTTGCCGAAGGTGACGTTGAGGAAGCCGCCGATCCCTGGCCCCGATTTGGCCGCGAGCTCCTCCGTGGCGCGGCCCATCAGCGCCGCCGTGGGAATGATCGCCAGCGCCGAGACGATGAAGATGATCGTCGCCGAGGCGTGCGCGAACTCCAGCGCCACCGCAACCGGGATCAACGGCGTCAGCAGGTACGGCCAGCCATGCGCCGACCTGAAGAAGGACGCGTTCAGTCGCGGGGCGTGCGAGTTCACTGGGTTAGGCGAACCTGCGCCCTAGCGCAGGTTCGCGCATTTCTGGATGTCGGCGGTCGTCTCAGCTTCCTGC
>JALYWY010000017.1 GCA_030852475.1 Actinomycetota bacterium
TCGAGGAGGAGGCCGAGGAGGTGGTCCGCGCCGCCCGCGAAGAGAGCGACGAGCGGGTCGCCGAAGAGGCCGCCGACGTGCTCTACCACCTCAGCGTGCTGCTGGCCTCGCGCGGGATCTCGCACGCGAAGGTGATGGAAGTGCTGAATGGCCGTAGCGGCTGACTCCGACATCCGGCTGGAACCGAGCCTCGAGGAGGCACGCGAGCTTGCCCGTCAGAGCAACGTGGTTCCGGTGCGGGCGCGGCTGGTCGACGACTGCGAGACGCCGGTCTCGGCCTTCCTGAAGCTGCGCGCCGGCGAGCCCGAGGGAGCGCCCTGCTTCCTGCTCGAGTCGGCGGAGCAGGGGCAGGTGGGGCGGCACTCGTTCGTCGGCCTCCGCCCGCGGGCGCTGCTGCGCTGGAGCAACGGCGAGCTGTCGGAGTGGAGCGGGGATGCAACCGCCGCCGATGCGCCGAGCCGGACCGAACCGGCACCCGATCCCTACGCCGCGGTCGCCGGGCGCCTGGCGGAGTACCGCGTCGCCCCGGTCGAGGGTCTGCCGCCCTTCGCCGGCGGCGCCGTCGGCTTCTTCGCCTACGACCTGGTGCGGACGGTGGAGCCCCTGGGCGAGCCCAACCCCGATCCGCTCGGTCTGCCCGACATGGCGCTGATGGTCACCGACGCGATGCTGGCCTTCGACCACCTGCGCCACGAGCTGACGATCCTCGCCTGCGCCTTCGTCGACGAGGACGGCGGCGTCGACGCGGCCTACGAACGCGCCGCGGCGACAATCGCCGAGATGCGCGAGCGCCTGCGCGGTGCCGTCCCGGTCCCCGAGCGCCCCTCGGTGGTCGAGCCGCCCGAGTTCCGGTCGAACATGAGTCGCGAGGATTTCGAAGCGGCGGTCGCGCGGATCGTCGAGTACGTCCACGCCGGCGACGCCTTCCAGGTGGTGCCCTCGCAGCGGTTCTCGGCCCCGGCCCCGGTCGAGGCCTTCTCGGTCTACCGCGGGCTGCGCGCGGTCAACCCCTCCCCGTACATGTACTTCCTCGAGTTCGGCGACTTCCAGCTCGCCGGCGCCTCGCCGGAGCCCCTGGTGAAGGTGCTCGGCGACCGGGTGGAGACGCGGCCGATCGCCGGCACCTACCCGCGCGGCGGCAGCGAGGACGAGGACCGGCGTCTCGCCGAGCGGCTCGTCAACGATCCGAAGGAGCGGGCCGAGCACGTGATGCTGGTCGACCTCGGCCGCAACGATCTCGGCCGGGTCTGCGAGTACGGGAGCGTCAAGGTCGACGAGCTGATGGTGGTCGAGACCTACTCGCACGTCCTCCACATCGTCAGCCAGGTCTCCGGCAAGCTGAAAGAGGGCGTCAGCGCGATGGACGTGCTGCGCTCGGCGCTTCCCGCGGGCACCCTGTCGGGCGCCCCCAAGGTGCGGGCGATGCAGATCATCGACGAGCTCGAGAAGGTCAAGCGCTGCTCCTACGGCGGCGCGGTCGGCTACCTCTCCTGGGACGGCGACCTCGACACCGCGATCCACATCCGCACCGTCGTCGCCAAGGACGGCCAGCTGCACGTCCAGGCCGGAGGCGGCACCGTCGCCGACGCCGAGCCCGCCTACGAGTACACCGAGTCGGTCAACAAGGCCCGCGCCGTCTTCCGCGCCGTCGAGGTCGCCTGCGAACAGCCGGATTGGGCTTAGCCTTAGGTGGAGTGCTCATGCGCGTGCTCGTGATCGACAACTACGACTCCTTCACCTACAACCTCGTCCAGTACCTGGGCGAGCTCGGGGCCGAGGTCGAAGTCGTCCGCAACGACAAAGCGACTGTGGCCGAGCTGCTCGAGCGCAAGCCGGACCGGCTCGTCGTCTCCCCGGGCCCCTGCACTCCGGCGGAGGCGGGGATCTCCGGCGAGGCGATCCGCGCCTTCGGCGAAGCGGGGACGCCGGTCCTGGGGGTCTGCCTCGGGCACCAGGCGATGGTCGAGGCCTTCGGCGGTCGCGTCGTCCAGGGCGAGCCGATCCACGGCAAGGAGGGCGAGGTCGAGCACGACGGCAAGGCGGTCTACGCCGGGCTGCCGAGCCCGATGGTCGCCGGCCGCTACCACTCGCTGATCGCCGACCCCGACCTGCCCCAGGAGCTGGAGCTGACTGCGAGCCTCGGCGACGTGGTGATGGGCGCGCGCCACCGCCGGCTACCGATCGAGGGCGTCCAGTTCCACCCCGAGTCGGTCCTCACCCCGCAGGGAAAGCACCTGCTGGCCAACTTCATCGCGGAGGGGGAGACCAATGCCTAACGACGTCGTCAGCAGGGCGATCGACGCGGTCTGCGCCGGCGACCACCTCACCGCCGACCACGCCTCGGCCGTGCTCGGCGAGATCATGGAGGGGCGGACCGACCCGGTCCAGACCGGAGCCTTCCTGATCGCGCTGCGGGCGAAGGGGGAGACCGTCCCCGAGCTGGTCGGCCTGGCGCGGACGATGCGCGGCCTGGCGACGCCGGTTGCCACCGACCGAGATGACCTGATCGACACCTGCGGCACCGGCGGCGGGCCCACGACCTTCAACGTCTCCACCAGCGCGGGCCTGGTCGCCGCCGGCGCCGGCTGCGCCGTCGCCAAGCACGGCAATCGCTCCAAAACCACCAAGAGCGGCTCGGCGGACGTGCTCGAGGCGCTCGGGGTGAACGTCGACGTCGACCCCGCCCGGGTCGGCCATTGCATCGACGAGATCGGCTTCGGTTTCATGTTCGCGCCCAAGCACCACGCGGCGATGGCGCACGTGGTGCCGGCGCGCGAGGCGCTGGGGGTGCGGACGATCTTCAACTTCCTCGGCCCGCTGACCAACCCCGCCGGCGCCAACCGGCAGCTGCTCGGGGTCGCCGACCGCCACTACCAGGAGACGATCGCCGAGGCATTGGTCGGGCTGGGCAGCGAGCGGGCGCTGGTCGTCTCCGCTGAGGACGGGCTCGACGAGATCTCGCTCTCGGCCCGCACGCGGGTGATCGAGGTCGCCGACGGCCGCACCGCTGAGTGGTTCGTCGAGCCCGGCCAGTTCGGGCTGGCGCCGGCGGAGCTGGGGAGCGTCGCCGGCGGCACTCCGGAGGAGAACGCCGACGTCACCCGGCGGGTTCTGGCCGGCGAGCCCGGACCGCACCGCGACCTCGTCCTGCTCAACGCCGCCGCGGCGATCTACGTCGGCGGCCTCGCCTCCGACCTCGAGCAGGGGGTTGCGAAGGCCGCGGAGGCAATCGACTCGGGCGCGGCAGCAAACGTGCTGGAGCGGCTGATCGCGGCAACGGCCGCTCCCTCCGTCTAGGCTTTCGGGGTTCACGTGGGAATGATGGAGCAGCTCATCGACGGTGCCCGGGAGGGGGTCGAAGCGCGTCGCCGCGAGCTTCCCCGGTCCGAGCTGGAAGCGCGCCTCTCCGCGAGGGGGGAGGATCGCCCCTTCAACGAGGCGCTGGTCCGGCCCGGGCTCTCGCTGATCGCCGAGTTCAAGCGCCGTTCCCCCAGCGAAGGGGCGCTGGCGCCGGAATCGCTCGAGGTCGCCCCCCAGGTGGCCGCCTACGAGCGCGGTGGCGCCGCGGCGCTCTCGGTGCTGACCGACGAACGCCACTTCGGCGGCTCGCTCGCCGACCTGCGCGCCGCTCGCGCCGCCTGCGACCTGCCGATCATCCGCAAGGACTTCATCGTCGATCCCTACCAGCTCTACGAGGCGGCGGTGAACGGCGCCGACGCGGTGCTGCTGATCGTCGCCGCTCTCGGCGACGAGGACCTGCGAGCCCTGCACCAGGAGGCGCGCGCGATCGATCTCGACTGCCTGGTCGAGGTCCACGACGGCGAGGAACTGGAGCGGGCGCTGGAGGCCGGCGCCGAGGTGATCGGGATCAACAACCGCAACCTCGACGACATGAGCGTCGATCTCGCCACCACCTTCGAGCTGATGCCGGACGTTCCGGCGGGCAAGACCGTCGTCGCCGAGAGCGGGATCTCCGGCCGGGCGGAGCTGGAAGAGCTGGACCGGGTCGGCGTCGACGCGGTTCTGATCGGCACCACCCTGATGTCAGCCGACGATCCCGAGGCGATGGTCAGGGACCTGACCGGCAGCGACGAAGGCACCCGGGAACACCTGGTTTAGCCGCCGGGCGGGAATTTAGAAGAAATTTCAAGAGCGCTTAGGGGAAGGTGATCCCCTTGGGGCAATCTGGCGCCATGTCAAAGCTCAGGCAGAACTTCCGCAGCCCGTTCGCATCGGCCCTTCTCGGAGGCCTCGTCGTCGCCGTCCTCGGCTGGATCGCCATCGCCGCCGGACTGGTCCAGTCCGAGGGCGGCACGACGACGACCGTGACCGCGCCCCTCTCGACCCCGGTCGAGGAGGCGAGCTCGGATGGCGAGAGCGGCAACATCGTCAACCAGATCTACAAGGCCGACGGCGACGGCGTCGCCTTCATCGAAGCCGACATCCAGCAGCAGTCCTCCCCCGAAGGCTTCGAAGGCTTCAACCCCTTCGGCGAACCGCAGCCGGAAGAAGGCAGCGCCACCGGCTCGGGCTTCGTGATCGACAAAGAGGGCCACGTGATCACCAACAACCACGTGGTCGAAGGCGCCACCAGCGTCTCGGTCAAACTCGGCGACTCCGAGGAGAGCTTCGACGCCGAGGTGGTCGGAACCGACCCCGGCACCGACATCGCGCTGCTGAAGGTCGACGCCCCCGCCGAGGAATTCCACCCGCTGCAGCTGGGCCGCTCCTCGGAGATGGAAGTCGGCGACCCGGTGGTGGCGATCGGCAACCCCTTCGGGCTCGACCGCACCGTCACCAGCGGCATCGTCTCGGCGCTGCAGCGGAACATCGAAGCCCCGAACGGCTTCTCGATCTCCCAGGTGATCCAGACCGACGCGGCGATCAACCCGGGCAACTCGGGCGGGCCGCTGATCAACGCCGCGGGCGAGGTGATCGGGATCAACGCCCAGATCGCCACCGGTGGCGGCGGCGGCAACGTCGGGATCGGCTTCGCGATCCCGATCGACACCCTGCGCGCCAACCTCGAGCAGCTGAAGGAGACCGGCGAAGTCGACCACGCCTTCATCGGTATCTCCGGCGGCACCGTCACCCCCGAGCTGGCAAGGGCGGTCAACCTGCCGGTCGAGGAAGGGGTGCTGGTGGCGACGGTCGTCGAGGACGGACCGGCCGACAAGGCGGGGATCGAGGGCGGTACCACCTCGGCCGAGATCGACGGCGCGGAAGTCAGGCTCGGCGGCGACATCATCACCGAGGTCGACGGCGAGAAGGTCACGAGCATGGACGAGATGATCGAACTGGTCCAGAGCTCGAAGCCGGGGGACGAGCTCGAGCTGACGGTCGTCCGCGACGGCGACGAGAGGACCGTCGAGGTGACCCTGGGAACGCAACCCCAAAGCAGCGAATAGCGGGTGAGGGCTGGGCCTCTGGTCCAGCCCTTCCTTCGCGTACGCTGGGGTTGTGCGAGTCAAGTTCTGCGGGATCACGAACATCGACGACGCCGCTGAGGCGGTGCGCCTCGGCGCCTGGGCGATCGGCCTGATCCACTTCCACGGCAGCCCCCGCAACGTCGACCCGGCGGCGGCGGCTGAGATCGCGGCCGCCTTCCGGCGCAAGTGCGAGGTGGTGGGCGTGTTCGTCAACCCGACCCTGGACGAGGTGGCGCGGGCGGTTGAGGACGAGGGGCTGACGATGGTGCAGCTGAACGGGGCCGAGGGGGCTTCGTTTTGCGCCGAGGTGAAACGGCGTACGGGGCTGAAGGTGGCGAAGGCCATCCACGTCGCCAGCGCCGCCGACGTCCACGCCGCCGAGGCCTTCCGCACCGACTTCCACCTCTTCGACCGCAAGGCGAAGGGGGCGTGGGGCGGGACCGGCGAGAGCTTCGACTGGGAGCTGCTGCGGGGCCACCGCTCCCAGGTCCCGGCGATCCTCGCCGGCGGCCTGCGCCTGGACAACGTCGCCGCCGCGATCGAGATCACCCGCCCCTACGCGGTCGACGTCGCCAGCGGGGTCGAGCTGGAGCCGGGGCGCAAGGACCACGCGGCGATGACCGCCTTCTTCGAGAACGCCAACTCGGTCGGTGCCAAAGCGGCATGAGCGCGATCGAGGAGAGGTTCGGCCCCTACGGGGGCCGCTACGTGCCGGAGACTTTGATCCCGGCCCTGGACGAGCTCAGCGCCGCCTGGGCGGAGGCGCGCGAGGACGCCGAGTTCATGGGCCGGCTGGAGCAGTTGCGGCGCGACTTCATCGGCCGGCCGACGCCGCTCTACCTGGCGGAGCGGCTCTCCGAGCGGGCCGGCTCACGGGTGTACCTGAAGCGCGAGGACCTGGCCCACACCGGCGCCCACAAGATCAACAACGCGGTCGGCCAGGCGCTGCTGGCGGCGCGGATGGGCAAGCCGCGGGTGATCGCCGAGACCGGGGCCGGTCAGCACGGCGTCGCCACCGCTACCGCCTGCGCGCTGCTCGGGCTCGAATGCGTCGTCTACATGGGGACCGAGGACATCCGGCGCCAGGCGCCGAACGTCGAGCGGATGAAGCTGCTGGGGGCCGAGGTGGCGCCGGTCGAGGCGGGGGCGCGGACTCTCAAGGAGGCGGTGAGCGCGGCGATCCGCGACTGGGTCGCCAACGTCGCCACCACCCATTACGTGATCGGCTCCGCGGTCGGGCCGGCGCCCTACCCGGCACTGGTCCGCGACCTGCAGCGGGTGATCGGCGAGGAGGCGCGCGAGCAGGCGCTGGCGGCGGAGGGCTCGCTGCCCGCCCGGGTGATCGCCTGCGTCGGCGGCGGCTCCAACGCGATCGGCATCTTCACCCCCTTCGTCGACGACGCCGAGGTGGCGCTGGTCGGGGTCGAGGCGGCGGGGGAGGGGCTCGGCACCAAGCGCCACGGCGCCTCGCTGCAGGGCGGGGTCAAGGGCGTGCTGCACGGCTCGCTCTCCTCGGTGATCGCCGACGAGGAGGGGCAGATCCTCGAGGCCCACTCGATCTCCGCCGGCCTCGACTACCCCGGCGTCGGCCCCGAGCACGCGCAGCTGCGCGACAGCGGCCGGGCGACCTACGTGGCCGTCACCGACGAGCAGGCGCTGGGCGCCTTCAGCGAGCTCTCGCGGCTCGAGGGGATCATCCCCGCCCTCGAGTCCTCGCACGCGATCGCCTGGCTGATGGAGAACCCGGGCGGCGAGGGCTTCGACGTGCTGTGTCTCTCCGGCCGCGGCGACAAGGACATGGCCGAGGCGACTTCGCGGCTCAAACCCCCGAGCAGCGTCCTGCCATGAGCGGAGACGAGCGGATCGCGGCGGCCTTCAAGGCGGCTGCCGACGAAGGCAGGGCGGCGCTGATGCCGTACATGATGGCCGGGTATCCGGGCCGGGAGACCGGCTTGGCGGTGGCCGGCGCTTACGTCGACGCCGGAGCGGATTTGATCGAGCTCGGGGTGCCGTTCTCGGATCCGCTCGCCGACGGGCCGACGATCCACGCTGCGGCTACCGAGGCGCTGGAAGGCGGAGCGACGCTGGCGACCGCGCTCGAGGTCTGTCGCTCGATCTCCGACCGGGTGCCGGTCGTCCTCATGGCCTACGCCAATATGGTGCTCGCCCACGGCGGCTCGGGTGAGTTCGCCAAGATCGCCGGCGCCGCCGGCGCCGCGGGAGCGATCGTGCCCGACCTGCCGTTGGACGAGGCGGGCGAGGTGCGCGAGGCTTTCGCCACCGAGGGCCTGGCGCTGGTGCCGCTGCTGGCGCCGACGACTCCCGCTGAGCGCAGGAAGCGCATCTGCGAGGCGGCGCGCGGCTTCGTCTACGTCGTCTCCACCGTCGGCACCACCGGCGAGCGGGCCGAGATCCCGCCGGCCCTGACCGAGCTGGTCGCGGCGACCAAATCGGAGGCCGCGACCCCGGTCGCGGTCGGGTTCGGGATCGGCACCCCCGAGCAGGCCGCGCAGGTGGGAGAGATCGCCGACGGGGTGATCATCGGTAGCCGCCTGGTCCGCGCCGCGGGGGAGGGTGGCTCCCCCCAGGGAGCCGCCGACGCGGTTGGTTCATTCCTCAGCGAGACGCGCGTCGCCCTCGCCGGATAGGATGCGCGGCGCTATGGCAATGGCCGTAACCCTCTTTCTCGCCCTCGCCCTGACGACGATCGGCTACGCCGCCTTCGGACAGGGTGGCGGTGTCGCCGGCATGGTCTTCTTCGGGGTGCTGCTGATCGGCGCCGCGATCAGGGTCCTGCAGTCGGCCGTGTCCGACGCGGATCTGCGCTAAGCCCGGGTCGCGACTACCTGCAGGTATTCCGGCTCGACCACGAGCGCGCGGTCGCCGCCGACGCTCAGTTCCTCGAGAATTGCCTTCAGGTCAGCGGTGAGCGCCCCCTCGTTCTCGGGCCCCGCTTTCTCGTAGGCGGATTTGATCGGCCCGAAGTAGCTGCGGAAGAAGTCCAGGTAGTGGTCGGCGGACCGAAACGCCTGGCGCGCTTTCAGGCGCTTGGCACGCAGATCGGCGACGGAGTCTCCGAGCAGCTCCCTGACGTGGTCCTCGGCCCCCCAGAGCACGGGCGGGGTGAAGCCCGGCGGCGGGCCGCCGGTGTACTTGGTGATGGCCGCGAAGAAGTCCTGCAGCCCCCCGTCCGGGCACCAGCTCGCGAGGCCGATGCGCCCGCCCGGCCTGGTCACGCGCAGCAGCTCGGCGGCGGCCTTCCCGTGGTCGGGGGCGAACATCGCCCCGAAGATCGACATCGTCACGTCGAAGCCGGCGTCTTCGAAGGGCAGGGCCTGGGCCTCGCCCTCGACGAACTCGATCTCCAGCCGCTCCGTCGCGGCCCGCTCGCGAGCTCGCTCCAGGAGCGCCGGCACGAAGTCGACGCCGACCGCACCTCCCCAGCTGCGCCGGGCCGCGGCGATCGCGCCGTTGCCGCTGCCGCAGGCGACGTCGAGGACCCGCTCGTCGGGGACGATGTCGAGCGCTTCGACGAGGCTCTCGCTGACGGGGTAGACGAGCCCGGCGACCATCGCGAAGTCCCCCTCGGACCAGATCGCCTGCTGGGCCTGGGTCGCCGCCTGGAAGTCCGGTGCGCTGCTCATCTCTCCTCCTCGCTCGGGTTCCACGAACCTACCGGCTCAGAGCCCTAAGCTGAGGCAATGCGAATCGGAGTCCTCACCGGCGGCGGGGATTGCCCCGGCCTCAACGCGGTGATCCGCGCCGTCGTGCGCAAGGGCGTCGGCGTCTACGGGCACGAGTTCGTCGGTTACCGCGACGGCTGGCGCGGTCCGCTGGAGAACGACAGCCGGCCGCTCGGAGTGCCCGAGGTGAGGGGGATCCTGCCCCGCGGCGGCACGATCCTCGGCTCCTCGCGCACCAACCCCTTCAAGGAAGAGGGCGGTCCGCAGCGGGTCGCCGAGAACCTCGCGGCGGCGGGGGTCGACGGCCTGATCGCGATCGGCGGCGAGGACACCCTGGGAGCGGCGTCGCGCCTCCACGCGGAGGCCGGCATCCCCATCGTCGGCGTGCCGAAGATGTTATATTATTAGGTGTGCTCCTAGTTCTACACCTTCGGCTTCGACACCGCGGTCAACATCGCGATGGAGGCGATCGACCGTCTCCACACCACCGCCGACAGCCACCACCGGGTGCTGATCGTCGAGGTGATGGGCCGGCACGCGGGCTGGATC
>JALYWY010000025.1 GCA_030852475.1 Actinomycetota bacterium
GGGGACCCCTCCGTCGCAAATTTAGTGGAGGCTCCTCCGGGGTCCCCCTCGCCGTTACTCCAGCGTTGGCGGGAGTTCTCGTCGGCGATGTCGGCGACCTCAGCGCCGTAGTAACGAGGATGGGGAACGAAATTCTGGAGGATGATCTCTTGGAGATGACCATGACGAGCGTGACTGGCGGCGAGGGCTTCGAGAGACTCGATGCGGTCCTGCTCCGTCTCGCCGATGCCAACCAAGATCCCCGAGGTGAAGGGGATCCGAAGCTCCCCAGCGGCTTCGATAGTGGCTAGTCGTGCAGCCGGGTGCTTGGTCGGAGAGCCGGCGTGGACGGTCTCCATCAGCCGCTCGGAAGTTGACTCGAGCATCAGCCCCTGAGAGGCGGTGACCTCTCTTAGCCGCGCCAGATCCTGCTTATCCAGCACGCCGATGTTGGTATGCGGCAGCATGCCGCGCTCCAGCGCCCGTTCACAAGCCCAGACGACGTAGCTGGTGAAGTCGTCGTGACCCCAGGTCTTGAGCCTTTCGGCGACGACCGGATTTACCTCAGGCCGCTCCCCGGTTAGAACCAAGAGCTCCTTCGTGTTGCGCCGAACCGCTTCGTCGAGGATCCGTTCGACGTCTTCAGGCGCGTGGACGTGCGCCTGGTGCGTCGCGAAGGCGCAGTACTTGCAGTAGCACTGGCACGTCCGGGAGAGCGAGAGCGTGAAGTTGCGAGAGAAGGTGACCCGGCGCACGACGCCCAAGCTACTAAAGCGAAAGCGCCACCCGGATCGGGTGGCGCTTTCGGAAGGTCTGCCTCAGGTGGCGGGTTTGTCGCTGCTCGGCGTCGCCCGTTTCGGAACCGGCGGCCGGACGTGCTCCGGCGGTTCGGTCGGCGGCAGGCCGCCGGGCTCGAGGACGAAGCGGTAGACACCGGCGGCGGCGAGAGCACCGACGATCGGGCCGGCCAGGTAGGGCCAGACGTCGCCCCACTCGCTGCCGACGAGGGCCGGGCCGAACCAGCGGGCCGGGTTGAGCGCGGCGCCGGTGAGGGGGCCGGCGACCATCACGGCGAAGCCGAGGGTCATACCGATCGCCAGCGGCGCCCACTCCTTGAAGCTCTTCTCGGAGTAGACCGCGGTGAGGATCACCAGGACGAGGACGAAGGTGCCGATCGCCTCGACGGTGGCGCCGGCGAAGTTGCCGGCGAGGAGGCCGCTGACCTGGGTGGCGCCGTAGTTGGTGGCGCGACCCTCGTCCTCCAGCAGCGTCTTCGTCAGCAGGGCGCCGAGGACACCGCCGGAGAGCTGGGCGAGCATGTAGATCACTCCGTCCAGCGGCTTGATCCGCCGGATCGCCATCGCCGCGAGCGTCACCACCGGGTTGAAGTGGCCGCCGCTGACGACGCCGAACATGACGATCAGCCCGAAGAGCAGGAAGGCGTGGACGAGGCCGACGACAGCGAAGTCAGAGCCGAACTGGGCTTGACCGCCGGTCGATACGTAAAGAACGACGACGCTGGTGACGAAGAAGACCAGCAGCAACGTGCCGATCAACTCAGCCAAATATGCGGCTAGACCTCTCTCCTGCACTCTTTCCTCCTCGATTCCCGGGATCAGGTAAGCGGCGGCAGTCTACCTACATTTGCTCAATGAAATAAGTTTCCGCGCCGAATGAGAGGGGCTGTCGCGCTGCTGGCGGCCGTCCTCGCGCTCGCCGGTTTGGGCGGCTGCGGCGAGGAGGGCGCGGAACCGGGCGCGCCGAGAGGCGCGACGCTCGTGCTCGATTTCACTCCCAACGCCGTTCACAGCGGCATCTATGCCGCTCTCGCCCGGGGCTATGACCGTGATGCCGGAGTCGACCTCGAGGTCCGACCGCCCGGTGAATCGACCGACGCGCCGAAGCTGCTCGGCGCGGGCCGCGCGGAGCTCGCGATCCTCGACATCCACGATCTCGGGATCGCCCGCGAGCGCGGCATCGACCTGGTCGGGGTGGCGCCGATCGTCCAACGCCCGCTGGCCGCGGTGCTCGCCCGTGCCGACGGGCCGGTGCGCCGCCCCCGAGACCTCGAGGGACGCCAGGTCGGCGTCACCGGCCTCCCCTCCGACCAGGCGGTGGTCGAATCGGCGGTCGAAGCCGACGGCGGCGACCCGGCCAAGGTCGAGGAGGTGACGATCGGGTTCACCGCGATCGCCTCGCTCGCCGCCGGCAAAGTCGACGCCGCGACTGCCTTCTGGAACGCCGAGGGCGTGGCCCTGCGGCGACAGGGGGTCCCCCTCCGGGTCTTCAAAGTCGATCGTTTCGGCGCTCCCCCCTACCCGGAGCTGGTGCTGGCGACCTCGCGCCGCCTGCTCGAAGACGACCCGGACCTGGTCGATGCGGTCACCCGCACCGTGCGGCGCGGCTACGCGTTCACGGAGCGAAACCCCGATGCCGCCCTGAACGATCTGCTCGCCGCCAACCCTTCGTTGGAGCAAGCGGACCAAGAGGCCCAGCTCGACGTCCTGCTGCCGATCCTCAGCCCGCGCCCGTTCGATCCAGCCGTCCTCGAAGCATGGGCGGCCTGGGACGTCGGCCACGGTCTGCTCGAGAAGCCGCTAGACGTCGAGGAGGCCTTCGACCAGCGCGGGTAGTTCCCGCGCCATGCGGGAGCGCGGCACCACCAGGTCCACCCCGGCCGCCTCGGCCGTCTTCCGGGTGTCGACGTCCACGTGCGAGTAGTAGCCGAGCACCGGCATCCCCAAGCCGACCAGCGCTTCGGGGTTCTCGACGTCGAGATCGGCGACGATCAGGTCGACGCCGTCCCAGGTGGTTTCCTCGATCGACGGCGAGGAGTCGACGTCGTGCCCGGCCGCCTTCAACGTCTCGGCGACCCTGCTGCCGAGCATCAGGTCGTTGCTGATGCTGAGGACGCGAGCCACTACAGGGAACGCCGCTCGCGGAACTCTTCGCGGACGCTCTCCGGCCGGCCCCACATCTGCACGACCTCGGAGCGACCCTCGCGCACCTCGGCCACCCGCAGCTCGCCGCGCACCCCGGCCTCGTCGAGCTTGGCGAGCACGCCCTTCACCGTCTCCGCCGCGGCGGCGTGGCCGAAGCTGTGGGCGACGAGCAACCGCCACTGCCAGCCCTCGCGCGGGTACTGATAGACCTGCGCGTTGACCTGGCTGAGGGCGACGGCGGTGTCCACGTACTGCGATTCGTCCTCGATCCGCACGTCGACCTCGAGGTCGGTCCAGTCCGGCGGCAGCGTCTCGAGGATCTGCTGGAAGTCGGAGGCCAGGGCCATCGCCGCAAGCCTAGCTGCCCGGCGTCAGCGCGCGTCCCAGGTAGGAGGCAGCAGGTCGGGGCCGGGGATCGGCGTCCCGTGGGGGTCGTGGCGCGGTTCGCCGAGCTTGGCCGCGATCAGCGCCTCGAGCTCCTCGGAGATGTAGTGCTCCAGCACCTCCGCCTCCTCGTGGACGCGATCGTCGTCCATGCCGAGGGCCTCGGAGAGGTAGGCCTCGATCAGGCGGTGGTGGCGGATCACCTCGAGCGCGACTTTCTCCCCCGCCGGCGTCAGGCTGACGCCCTTGTAGGGGAAGTACTCGACCAGGCCGAGGTCGCCGAGCCGTTTCAGCATCGAGGTCGCGGTCGCCGGGGTGACGCTCAGCCGCTGAGCCACCTCGCCGTTGAGGACGAGGCCCTCGCGCTCGGCGGCGATCGCGTAGATCGCCTTGGCGTAGTCCTCGATCGCCTCGGTGTTGGGGTCGCGGCGGCCGCGCCCGCCCTCGCCGACCGCCATCAGACCGACACCAGCAGGCCGGTGAGGTACATGACCGCGATGCCGGCGAGGATGCCCGCGACCGTCGCCGGCGTCAGGTAGTGGCCGCTGCCGTCGCGCATCGCCGGGGCGATCTGGACGACCACCCGCACGATCGCCCCGACCCCGACCCCGAAGAGCAGCGCTACGAGGCTGGGGTCGAAGGCCGAGGCGCCGATCCAGGCGCCGAGGATCGCCGGCGCCCCGGCGATCAGGCCCAGGCCGAGCAGGCGCCTCAGGCTCGGGCTCGTCTCGTCCCGCAGCGGGGCGACGATCGCCAGGCCCTCGGTGGTGTTGTGGATCGCGAAGCCGACGACGAGCGTGGCGCCCAGGGCCAGGGCCCCGCTCGCGTAGGCGGAGCCGATCGCCAGGCCCTCGGCGAGGTTGTGGAGCCCGATCCCGACCGCGACCAGCAGCGCCAGGTAAGCGGCCCCGGCCCCCGCGCCGGCTCGCTTCGCCCGCTGCGAGCGGTCGGAGAGGTAGGCGTCGATGCCGGCCAGCACGAGGTAGGCGATCAGGCCGCCGGCCAGGACCAGGCTGGCGCCGCCGAACGCGGCCGGCGCCCCGGCGGCGATCTCCAGGCCCTCGAGCCCGGCGTCGATCGCCAGGAATGCAAGTAATCCGACCGTGAATCCGATCAGCGCCCCCATCCACTCCCGCCCGAGCCGGCGCAGGAACGGCAGCCAGAGCATTCCCAGGCTGACCGGGATGACGCCGACGTAGATCCCCAGCAGCGCCATCAGGGCGAAGAAGCTGACGTCGTTCTCGGGCGTTTCGGCGGCGACCGGGATCGAGGCTTCGATCGTGCCGCCGGCCGAGGTGAGGACGAAGATCTCGATCGCTTCCCCCTCGATCCAGGGATAGGCGACGCTCAGCGTGGTCGAGCCGAGCCGGCCGATCTCGCGGCCGCCGTCGACGGCAAAGGGCGCGTAGGCGTCGTTGACCGCGACCTGGGCGACTTCGACCGGGTCGGGACCGTCGTTGCGCAGGGTCAGCTCGATCTCGCCGGGCCGCAGGACGGTCCGCTCGACCGAGACCTCCTCGACCGGCGGCCCGGTCCGCTCGCCGAGGCCGGGGCCGCCGAGCAGGGCGAAGCCGCCGATCGCGGCGACGATCAGGACCAACGGGATCAGCCCGAGGGCCCAGGACGGCAGCCCGGCCCCGAGATTCCGCTCCGCGCGAGCGCCCGCCTCCATCAGGCCGGCGTCCCCTTCCCCCAGGGCAGGTCGCAATACATCGAGGCCGCGGTCGCGGCGGCGAGCCGGCTCGGGTCGCCGACCCGGAAGAACCCGGTCCAGCCGAGCTCGGCGAACTCGCTGACGTGGGCATGGAACATGTAGTCGCCGTCGAAGGGGAACTTCAGCTCGAGGATCCCCCGCTGCGCCTGGCCCTGGATCACGGTGTCGGTGAACTCGGTCGGCTCCAGCGAGGTCCCGGTCGGGAAGTAGTTGAAGAAGTTGCCGTGGATGTGGAAGGAGTTGATCTGGTCGTACTCGAGCACGTTGACCAGGTAGATCCGCACCAGCTCGTCGCGGGGGACCCGGATCGGGTCGTCGACGTAGTGGAAGCCGACGGTATTGACGGCGTAGATCTCGTTGGCGAGGTCGAAGTTGGTGTCGAAGCCGTTCATCACCATCACCATCTCGTCGGCCTCGGGGCGCCCCTGCTTGGGGTCGACGATGAAGGCGCCGTAGAGGCCGCGGGCGATGTGGGCGGCGAGCGGGGCGACGTGGCAGTGGTAGAGGTGGAGCCCGAAGGGCGAGGCGTCGAACTCGTAGGTGAAGCTCTCCCCCGGTTCGATCTGGCCGCCGCCGCGGTTCTCGCCGATCCCCGGCATCCCGTCCATCAACGCCGTGTGAAGGCCGTGGAAGTGCATCGTGTGCGGGTGCTGGGAGCCGTTGACGAAGCGGATCCGCAGCAGCTCCCCCTCGGTGGCGCGCAGGGTCGGGCCGGGGACGCGGCCGTTGTAGGTCCAGGCTTCGTACCTGACCCCCGGCGCGACTTCGATCTCCTTGTCCTGGGCGACGATCTCCCACTCGCGCAGAACGCGGCCGCTGGCGAGGCGGCGGGTGCGCCCGTAGTCGAAGTCGCGCAGCAGCTCGGTCGGGTGGAAGCCGTTGGCGCGGTGGTCGACCTGGCGGCCGGAGGCGAAGGCGGCGTGCGGAAAGTCGGCGTGGCCGGCGTGGGAGCCCCCCGCTGCGTGGCCGTTGGTCTCCGCCACCGCGCTCTCGCCGCCGCGGCTGAGCGCCAGGCCGGCGACCGCGGGAGCGGCGAGAGCGGCCCCGCCGAGGAGCTTCCTGCGGCTGATGCCTTTGCTGGACTCGGTTGACATTGCGATGATTTTGACACATCTAAAAGCGGATTTCGATTCATCTAAATCAGCGCTTCCTAGAATCCGTCGTGTGAGCGGATCACAGATCGTCGAGCTGGATGCCCAGTACCGGCAGCTGCGCGAGGAGTGCGGCCTGGTCGAGGAGCAGGACCGGGGCCTCCTCGTCGTCAAGGGCCCGGAGGCCGCCGACTACCTGCAGGGGCAGCTGACCAACGACGTCGAGGCGATCGAGCCGGGCGACGCCGCCTATGCCGCGCTGCTCGACCGCAAGGGACACATGCAGGCCGACATGCGGGTGCTGCGGCCGAGCGAGGAGCTGGAGCTGCTGTTGGACCTCGAGCCGGAGGGCCTCGAGGCGGCCAGGCGGCACCTGCAGATGTACAAGATCGGGCGCGATGTCGAGGTCGACGACGAGAGCGAGACGCACTCGTTCATCTCCCTGATCGGCCCGCGGTCGGTGGAGATCGCCGGCACCGCAGCCCTGCCCGAGAGCGCTTGTGAGACGACGACGATCGGGGGCGCCCGGTGCGTCGCCGTCGGCACCGATGCCGGCATCGACCTGATCTTCGCCACCGCCAAGCGCGAGAGCGTCCGCGAAGCCCTCTTCTCGGCCGGCGCGGTCGAGGTTTCCCCCGAGGCCGCCGAGATCGTGCGGATCGAGGCCGGCCGCCCCCGCTTCGGCGCCGAGATGGGGACGGAGACGATGCCCGCCGAGGCCGGCATCGTCGAGCAGGCGGTCAGCTTCACCAAGGGCTGCTACATCGGCCAGGAGACGGTCGCCCGCCTCCACTACAAGGGCAAGCCCAACCGCCACCTGCGCGGGCTGCGGCTCAGCGCTCCGGCGCGGCCGGGAGATGTCCTGCGGCTGGGCGAGAAGGAGGTGGGGCGCGTCGGCAGCGCCGCCCTCTCCCCCGCCCTCGGCCCCGTCGGCCTGGCGATCGTGCGGCGCGAGGCCGAGCCCGGCGCGACGTTGGCCGTAGGTGAAGATGGCGTTACGGCAGAGGTTGTCGCCCTCCCCTTCGGTTAGATTCAGCCCTGAATGGGTGCCGGGAGAGTGAGAGCGGCAGCGGTGACCGCCCTGGTCGGCATGACCGCGCTCCTGCTCGGCTGCGGCGAATCGCGGCACGACAACAACCAGCGCCCCCAGGTCTCGACCCG
>JALYWY010000031.1 GCA_030852475.1 Actinomycetota bacterium
CCTGCGGACCGGGGAGGTCTACGGGGAAGAGGGAGAGATGGTCCGGACTTGTGTCAACGCGCCAGAAGGCGACGTTGCAATCGCTTTATGAGAAAGAAGGAATGAAGACGAGATGACCACTGCCACGCCCACTACGCCCCCTGTCGAAACCCACATCGAGAGCCCGCTCGCCCACCTCTCCGAGGAGCAGCTCGACGAGCTCGGGCGCGAGTTCGACGCGATCCGCGACCGCGTCATGGCCGAGCTCGGCGACCGCGACCGCCGCTACATCGAGAGCATGATCGCGATGCAGCGGCGGCTGGCCGTGCTCGGTCGCGTCCTCCTGCTTGCCTCCCGCAACCGCGGTGCCTGGGCAGCCGGAACCACCGCGCTTTCCGCGGCGAAGATCCTCGAGAACATGGAGATCGGCCACAACGTCATGCACGGCCAGTGGGACTGGATGAACGATCCGCGCATCCATTCCTCCACCTGGGACTGGGACACCGCCTCCACCGCCGAGGCCTGGAAGCACTCGCACAACTACGTCCACCACACCTACACCAACATCCGCGGCAAAGACAAGGACCTCGGCTACGAGATCATGCGGATCGACCCGGCGCAGAAGTGGCACCCGGTCTACCTCCTGCAGCCCGTCTACAACCTGATCCTGGCGGCGCTGTTCGAGTGGGGCGTGGCCCTGCACGACCTGGACTTCGAGGCGATCCGCAAGGGCCACAAGCCGATGCCGCAGGTGAAGCGGGAGCTGAAGGGGATCGCCGGCAAGGCCAAGGCCCAGATCGTCAAGGACTACATCGCCTGGCCGCTGGTCAGCGCCCTGGCCGCGACGGCAGTCGACGCCGTGGTGGAGACGCGGCGGGCGCGCAAGCAGCCGCGCGGGATCCTCGGCCGGGTCAAGCGCAAGCGGCAGAGCCGCTGGGCGCCGGTGGTGGAGGCCGCCCTGAACAGCGGCAGCAAGACCTTCCGCGCGACCGCTAAGGCCGACGCGACGGCCAACGTCGTCCGCAACGTCTGGGCCTACGCGATCATCTTCTGCGGCCACTTCCCCGACCAGACCTACACCTTCTCCCAGAAGGAGGTCGAAAACGAGAGCCGCGGCGGCTGGTACATCCGCCAGCTCACCGGTTCCGCCAACATCGAAGGCAGCCCGCTCTTCCACGTCGCCAGCGGCAACCTCAGCTACCAGGTCGAGCACCACCTCTTCCCCGATATGCCGAGCACCCGCTACGCCGAGATCGCCCCTCAGGTCAAAGACGTCTGCGAGCGCTACGGGCTCCCGTACAACACGGGCCCGTTCAGCCAGCAGCTGGGAATGGTGCAGCGGACGATCCTGCGGCTGGCCTTCCCCGGCGGCAAGCCCCGGCCGAAGCCGGGGCCCTACCGCGGGGAGAACGGCTCAGGCGCCTAGCCGCCCGCGATCGGCGCGATCGGGGTGCAGAGCGGTTTGCGCGGGTTGGCCGGATCCAGCGCGGTGAGCACGTCGGCCCCGACGATGTGGTCGTAGGGCATCGAGAGGTGGTCGCCGAAGTCGAGGATGCACTGGTTCTGGAGCAGGATGTTTTTCACGTTCGGCCCTGAGAGGAAGGACGAGGTGTAGGGCGTGACGACGGTGTCGTAACGGGTCTGGATCACCGTGTAGTCGACGCCGGGCACGGTCTCGCCGCCCGCGTTGAGGTCGGTGATGAAGGCCGAGCCGGCGCGCTGCTGCTCGCAGGCCGGGCAGAGGGCGCCGGTGAACTGGTTGGCGCCGGGGAAGAAGTTGGAGAGGACGAAGAGGCCGTTGAGGGTGGTGCCGTGGTTGGAGGGCGAGAGGCCGACCAGCGCCCCCACCTCAGCGGCACCCCCGAGGTACTTGAGGTAGTAGCGCGGCATCATCCCGCCCTGCGAGTGACCGACGATGTCGACCTCGGCCGCCCCGGTCGCCGCCAGGACTTTGTCGACGAAGACGTTCAGTTCGTTCGCCGAGGTGGGGATGTCGTCGACGCCGTAGACGCCGATCGCGCCGCTGCCGTTGTAGTCGCCGTAGTTGAGGGTGAAGACGCAGTAGCCGTTGTTCTTCAGCAGCGGCGAGATCGCCTGCCAGCTGTTCGACATGTCGGCGAAGGTGCCGTGGACGAGGACCACCGGTCGCGGGTGAGCGGCGGAGGGTTTGCAGGTCCAGTCGTTGGCCCCGGGCGGGCTGGCGGTGGGATGGGTGTGGGCGTAGCCGTAGACGCCGTTCCAGATCACCGGCAGGGCGGCGCGGGCGGGCGCGGCCATGGCTACGAAGAGGGCGAGGGCGAGAAGAAGAACGGGCAGGCTGCGACGCATTGGGGAGGCTCCTCCTTGACTGGTTGTACCCGAAATTTAGGATGCGCTTGCGGGAATCTTAACCGCAAACTATCTTGACCATACCCAGGGGCGGGCAGGGCAAACGGAAGGAGAGGTACAGATGAACCAGTCGATCTCGAGCCGCGGCCGGCAGGCGCTGTGGCTACTACTGGCGGCGGTCGTCGCGCTGACGCTCTCGGCGGCGACGGCGATCGGGGCGCGCGCGGCCAACTACGTCGCCCTCGGCGACTCCTACGCTGCAGGCCCGCTGATCCCGAACCCGGTCCTACCGCTCGGCTGCCTCAAGTCGAGCAACAACTACCCGCGCCTGGCAGCGCCGGGAATCGGTCTGACCCTGCGGGACGCGACCTGCAGCGGCGCCACCACGGTGCACATGACCAACCCGCAGAACGTCGACCCCGACGGGCCGAACCCGCCGCAGCTCAACTCGCTCGACGCGAGCACGACGGTGGTCTCGCTGACGATCGGCGGCAACGACATCGGCTTCTCCGAGGTCGCGCAGAGCTGCATCGTGATCAACCCGTTCAGCCACCCCTGCCTCGACAAATACAACTCGGGTGGGGTCAACCAGCTGAAAGCGCGGATCGACGCGACGGCGCCGAAAGTGGCGGCGGTCCTGCAGGGGATCAAAGCCCGGGCGCCGCTGGCGAAAATCTACGTCGTCAACTACCCGGCGATCTTCCCGGAGACCGGGTTCGGGTGCTGGCCGCAGATGCCGATCGGGTTCCAGGACGTGCCCTACCTGCGCAACACCCAGAGACAGCTGAACGCGATGCTGGCCACGCAGGCCGCGGCGAACGGAGCGACGCTCGTCAACTGGTACGCGGCGAGCATCGGCCACGACGCCTGCAAGGGCAGCTCCACCCGCTGGGTCGAGCCGCTCGTGCCCGGCAACAGCGCCGCCCCGATCCATCCCAACAAAGCGGGGATGGTCGGCGGAGCGAACGCGCTCCTGGCGGCGGTGAAATAGTCACCGCATGAGGATCGTCAGCCTCGTTCCCTCCGCGACCGAGATGCTCTTCGCACTCGGTCTCGGGGGGAGCGTGGTCGGCGTCACCCATGAGTGCGACTACCCGCCCGAGGCAGCAGAGCTGCCGCACCTGACGGCGACGGTCCTGCCGGAGGGCCTCGGCGCCGGTGAGATCGACGCGGCGGTGAAGGAAGTGGTGGGCGAAGGACGCGCCCTCTACACCCTCGACGAGGAGCTGCTGGCCGGGCTCGCCCCGGACCTGATCGTCACCCAGGCGGTCTGCGAGGTCTGCGCCGTCTCCTACGACGACGTGGTCACCGTGGCGGCGCGACTGTCGAGCCGGCCGCAGGTCCTGCAGCAGGACCCGAGCACGCTCGAAGAGGTGCTGGAGGACGTCACGCGGTTGGGCGAGGCGGCCGGGATCGCAGAGCGAGCGCGCGAGGTTCGTCAAGGGCTCGAAGGTCGGCTGCGGGCGGTCGAAGCTGCGGTGGCCGGAGCGCCGCGCCCGCGCGTCCTCGCCCTCGAGTGGCTCGACCCGCCCTTCCTCGGCGGCCACTGGATCCCGGAGATGGTCGCGCTCGCCGGCGGCGAGGACGTGGCCGGGAGACCGGGCCAGAAGTCACCGCAGGTCGAGTGGGACGAGCTGGCCGGCCTCGACCCCGACGTCGTCGTCGCGATGCCCTGCGGCTGGTACCTCGACGACTCCCGCGCCCAAGCACTCGAGCACCGCGACCGGCTCGGCCCCCTCGGCGCCGAGCGGCTGTTCGCGGTCGACGCCGCCTCGACCTTCTCCCGTCCCGGCCCCCGCCTCGTCGACGGCGTCGAGCTGCTCGGCCACCTGCTTCACCCGGACCGCTTGGCGCCGCCGGAGGGGATCGGCTTCGCCGCGCTGCCGGCTCAGATCTCGCGCTCGTAGAACAGCATCGAGGGGCCGTCGGGGCCGCCTTCGCGGTTGGTGAACCCCATGCTCTCGTAGAGGCCGCGGGCGGCGGTGTCGGTTTCGCCGGTGTTGAGGTCGATGCCGTCGGCGCCTTTCTCGCGGGCGAGCTCGATCGTCTCTTCCAGCAGCCGGCGGCCGATGCCGCGTCCCCGTAAGTCGGGCACCACGTAGAGCTCCTGGAGGTAGGTTTCGAGACCCTCGCTCCAGAGCGCGGGACGGAAGCGGAACAGGGAGAGGCCGTCGGGCCCGTCGCCGGCCAGCAGGACGGTGATCTCCCCCGGCTCGAGCAGCCGGCGGACGCTCTCGGTCAGCACCTCGATCTCCGGCGTCGGTTCCGTGAACTCGAGGTTGAAGTCGTGCAGAAGGCGGGCGATCGCAGGAGCGTCGTCCACCGTTGCGAGTCGAACCTGTATCTCTCGTTTCTCCATGTCCTCAGTTTCCCTTCCCGACGAAGTTCGCGCTGCCTGCGCCCGGGTTGCGAAGCGGGCGCGGTCGGTGCGGATCGATGCGTCGCAGGTAGATGCTTACGCAACCGGCCTGGAGCGGGAGGAGCCCGCCTCAGATCAGGGACCGCCGGGGATCGTTCCCGACCCCGAAGCCGCGGCCGCCTTCGCCATCTGCATGAACGCGATCAACTTCGGCTCCGGCTGGTGGCCGACGATCCGCAAGCGCCCGGGCCACAGCGGCTACGCGACGATGGCCGGCGGAGTGGAAGATCGCTTCGCGTCCGCTGGGCCCTGGAGAGCCGAGGAGCTGGTGGCGATGGACGCGGCCACGATCGCCGGCGTCGTCGGGCAGGATCGCGAGCACCCGCTGATGGCGCAGTTCGCCGCCGCCCTGCGAGACGTCGGAACCCACCTCCTCGGCGAGCATGAGGGCCGCTATCTGGGCTTGGTGGAGGGCGCGGCCTCGGTACCGGCGCTCGCCGCCATCCTTGCCGGCTGGGACTCGTTTGCCGACGTCTCCCGTTACGACGGACGCGCGGTGCCCTTCTTCAAGCGCGCCCAGCTCGCCGCCGCCGACCTGCACCGCGCCGGGGTCGCCGACCTGCCGGGGATCGAGCGGCTGACCGCGTTCGCCGACAACCTCGTTCCCCAGGTCCTCCGCGTCGACGAGGTGATCGAGCTCGCCCCTGGGCTCGAGGAGAAGATCGAAGCCGAGCAGCTCCTCGTCCACGGCTCCCCCGAGGAGGTGGAGCTGCGCGCCTGCGCCGTCCACGCCGTCGAGCTCCTCGCCGCTGCCAGCGGCCTCACCGCCGCCGCGATCGACGGCGCCCTCTGGAACCGCGGTCGCGACCGTCGCTACAAGGCGGTCCCGCGACCGCGCTCCCGCAACACCGCCTACTGAGCCGCAGGCGGCGAGGCTAGAGGACCTTGGGCGTCCACAGCGCCTTGAAGAGACCCGAGAGACAGTCGCCAACCAGCTGCTGATCGTCTCCGACCAGGATCTGGCTGGGGTCGCCGTCGAGGATCGCGGTCGCCCATGCTTCCACCTGGCCGCGGCCCCAGCCATCTGGGTCGGCGGGTGGACCGGCGCAGCTCTGCAGCCTGCCGCTCGCTTCGACTTCCACCCAGACCTCTTCCCCTTCGGCCCCGGCCGAGTCCTCCCTGCCGAGCACGCTCAACCTGAGGCACTTGCCGGCATGCTCGGGGAGCTCCGCCAGCGGCAGGGCCACTTTCAGCACCGTCGCCATTTCGGCGGCGGCCATCCCCTCTTGGTCCTCGGCGACGACGTGATGCTGGCGCCAGCGGGCGATGCCGGCGATCAATCCCATCTTCTGCCGGGTTTTCTCGGTCAGGGCATAAAGGCGTCGCCGACCCGCGCCTTCCTGCTCGCAGACGAGACCACTGGCTTTGAACAGGCCCGCCCGCCGGTTTACCTGGTGGTAGCTGAGACCGTGCGTCCCCCGTGCCAGGTCGGTCGGCGACTGCGCCTTGCAGCTCAGCTCCTCGAGCATCCCCGCCTCCCAGAGATCCGCGAGGAGCCCCAGCGAAGCCCAGGCGTGTGCATCGATCCGTCCGTCGGGAAGGCGCGTGAGCGAGGCGTCGGCGACCCTGTTGACGAGGTTGTAGAGCTCGGTTCCACAGGGATCCGAGAGCGAGTGGACGACCTTCGAGGGGACGCCCGGCTGCTCTTCCCGCTCGATCACTTCCAGCTCAGCCAGCTTTCCCGCGTAGCGGTAGATCGTCCGCGGCGCATAACCGGGGACCTGCTCGGTCAGGCCCTTCGTCCGCAGCGGACCTTTCCCCAGCGCCATCAGGATCGCTCCCGCCGCCCCCGCTCCAAGCAGGCGCAGGATGTCGGGCGTCGATGCCCCGGCAACGCACTCGTCCTCGTGCTCCGAGGCGCGCAAATCGAGATCGGGAGTTCCAGTCGTCACTGTTTCATTTACAGGCTTGGCCGTACTACAGGGATGACTGGTTACATATGGGTACCCCTAAATACTAGAGCTATTCTTAGAATTCGTACATGCGGGTTCGTTGATGCCGCTCGCCCGCGAGCCGGACGAGGCGGTCGCAGAGCTCGGGGTACCCGATCCCCGTCGCCTCGAAGAGCTTCGCGTAGACGCTGGTGTCGGTAAAGCCCGGCATCGTGTTGATCTCGTTGACCAGCACCGAGCCGTCGGGCTCGACGAAGAAGTCGCAGCGGGCGAGGCCGGAGCAGCCGGCGAGGCGGAAGACCGAGACGGCGAGCTCGCGGACGCGCTCGATCGTCTCCTCGCCGATCGGCGCCGGCACGCGCAGCTCCATCCCGCCCTCGGTGTACTTCGCCTCGAAGTCGTACCAGGCGGCGTTGGCGACGATCTCACCCGGCAGCGAGGCCTGGGGCTCGGCGTTGCCTAGGACCGAGCACTCGACCTCGCGGCCGGTGGCCGAGGCCTCGACGATCACCCGCGGGTCGTGGCGCAGAGCCAGCTCCACCGCCGCGTCGAGCTCGTCGAGCTGCTCGACGCGGGTGATGCCGACGCTGGATCCCATCCGCGAGGGCTTGACCCAGAGGGGCAGCCCCATCCGCTCGCAGCGACCCCACCACTCACTGCCCTCGACCGCGGTGAACTCGACCTGCGGCACCCCCTGGGCGGCGAACAGCCGCTTCAGCGTCAGCTTGTCCATGCAGATCGCCGAGGAGAGGACGTCGGAGCCGACGTAGGGCACGTCGAGCCACTCGAGCAGGCCCTGGACGCTGCCGTCCTCACCGAAGGCGCCGTGCAGGGCGGGGAAGACCGCGTCGACTCCCAGCAGTCCACCGCCAGGCGTCAGCTCGACCGTGCCGCCGGCGGCGCTCCAGCCCCCCTCGCGGCCGATCGTCACCTCGACCGCCTCGTGGCCGGCCTCGCGCAGGCCCTGCGCCACCGCCGCTCCGGAGCGCAGCGAAACCTCGTGCTCAGAGGAGCGGCCGCCCGCCAGCACCGCCACCCTCATTCTTCTTCCCCTTCTTCTTCAGCCGCTTCAACCGCCGCTTTGCCGACGGTGATCGTCACCGTCGCGCCGGGTTCAGCCTCGGTTCCCGGCGGCGGGAACTGGTCGGTGACGCGGCCGATTTTGCCCGGTACCGTCGTTTCCTCTTCTTCGACGCTCGGCTGCAGCCCGGCGGCACGGATCGCTTCCACCGCTTCGCGGCGTTCCTTGCCGATCACGTTCGGGACTTTCGCCTGTTCCTCTTCTTCTTCGCCGCTGGAGACGACGATCGCCACCGTCGAACCCGGTTCGACCTCGCTGCCGGCGTCGGGCGACTGGGCGATCACCCGCCCTTTCGGCTCGGAGCTTTCTTCTTCGGAGATGCCGGCTTCCAGGCCGCGGCTGCGGAGTCGCTGTACCGCGGCTTCGCGCTGGCTGCCGACCAGCACCGGCACTTTGATCAGCTTCGGTCCACGGGAGACGAAGAGGACGACGGTTGAGCCTTTGGTCGCCGTGCTGCCGCCGCCGGGCTCGGAGCTGATCACCAAGCCCGATTCGACCGAGTCCGAATTGAGGCGCTCGACGCTGACCTGGAACCCGGCCGCTTCAAGCGCTTCCGTCGCCTCTTCCTGGCTCTGGCCGGCGGTCGACGGCACTTTCGCGCTGCCCGGCCCGGAGCTGACCGTCAGCGTCACCTCCGGCTTCGAGCAGAAGAAGGTGATGAAGGCGCAGTCTTCCGAAGCCTCGGGGGGCGAGGCGGCCGGGTCCTGCTCGAGGACTTCGTTGGCGGGTGCTTCGCGCTCGACCCGAACCACGTCGCCGACGGTGAAGCCGTCCTGCTCGAGCAGGGTGATCGCGACGCCGAGCTGGTTGCCGGTCACGTTCGGGACTTTGGTGTCGGTGTCGCGGGTCAGCGCCCAGCCGGCGAGGAGACCGATGACGATCGCCGCGACGAGCAGCGCCCAGAGCCACCAGTTGCGTTTTTTGTCTTCGAGCGGGCCCTCCTCCTCGACGACCGCCGGCGCGGCGGCGAAGGCGGCGGTCCCCTGCCCGGCTCCCGGGTCTTTGATCGCCGCGTCGAGGGCGGCGATGAAGGCGTCGGCGCTCTGGAAGCGCTGGCCCGGTTCCTTTTCCAGCGCCCGCATCACCACCGCGTCCAGCGCCGGCGAGACCTGCGGGTTGATCGAGCTCGGGCGCTGCGGCGTCTCCGAGACCTGTTTCATCGCGATCGCGACGGCGCTGTCGGCTTCGAAGGGGACGCGGCGGGTCAGCGCCTCGTAGAGGATCACCCCGATCGAGTAGAGGTCGGAGACGGGGGTGACTTCGAACCCCTGAGCCTGCTCGGGCGAGAGGTAGTGCGGCGTCCCCATCACCGAGCCGGTCTGGGTGATCTCGGAGACGCCGGCGCGGGCGATGCCGAAGTCGGTGACGACCGCCTTGCCCTCCTCGTCGACGATCACGTTCTGCGGCTTCAGGTCGCGGTGGACGATGCCGTTGCGGTGGGCGAAGCGCGCCCCCTCCAGCACCTGCCGCACCAGCGCCACCGCCTGGTCCGGCGTCAGCCCGCGGTCGATCAGCTCCTTCAGCGTCGGCCCCTGGACGTACTGCATCGCGATGTAGTTGACGTCGCCGTCCTGACCGCGGTCGAAGACGGAGACGATGTTCGGGTGCTGCAGGCCGGCGGCGTGCTCGGCCTCGCGCTGGAAGCGAGCGACGAACTCCGGGTCCTGGAGGTAGCGGCGGTGGAGGACCTTCAGCGCCACCTGCCGCTGCAGGTGGGAGTCCTCGGCGAGCCAGACGTCGGCCATTCCGCCGCCGCCGATCCGGCGCAAGACCCGGTAGCGGTTGTCGACGATGCTGCCCTCGCTGAGCTCAGCCAATGTTCCTCATTCTCCGTTCAGGATCGATTCCGCGACTTCGCGGAAGATTGGGGCGGCGACGTCGCCGCCGAATTCGGGCGTGCACTCGACCGAGGCCGCGATCGCGATCTGCGGGTCGTCGGCGGGGGCGAAGCCGATGAACCAGGCCTGGTTTTCGTCGGCGCCGCCGCCGCAGGCTTTGTTGCCGGGCGTTTCCGCGGTGCCGGTCTTGCCGGCGACGGCGACGCCGGGGATCGCCGCGTTGGTCCCGGTTCCTTCCCGGACCACGCCTTCCATCGCCGTCGTCAGCTGTTCCGCCGTCTCCTCGCTGATCGGCTCGCTGTACGTGGAGGGGTCGAGCTCCTCGACCGTGCGGCCCTCCGGGTCGATCACCCGCTTCCAGATCTGCGGCTTCATCAGCTTGCCGCCGTTGGCGACCGCCGCGGCGACCAGCGCCATCTGCAGCGGCGTCGTCAGCAGCCGCTCCTGGCCGATCGCGAGGCGGGCGAGGTCGACCGGGTCGTTGGCGGTCAGCAGTTCGTCTTTTTCGATGTCGTAGACCCCGCTCTCGTAGACCTCGTCTTCGGGCAGGTCGATCGCCGGCGTCGCGTTGAAGCCGAACCGTTCCATGTATTCGAACAAGGTGTCGTTGCCGAGCTGCTGGCCGAGCTGGCCGAACCAGGTATTGATCGAGTTGGTTAGCGCTTCATCGAGACCAGCCCCCGAGTAGCTCTGGCCGAAGTCATTTTCCAGCGGCGTCCCTTCGACCACCAGGCTGCCGGGCGCGTCGATCGTCGTTTCCGGAGTGATCGCCCCGCTGTCGAGACCGGCGGCCGCGGTCACGACCTTGAAGGTCGAGCCCGGGGGATAGCGCCCCTGCGTCGCCCGGTTCAGCAGCGGCGTTTCGATTTCGTTCTGGCTCATCTCTCCGAAGTCGAAGGGGATCCGGTTGGGGTCGAAGGGGGCGTTGGAAGCCATCGCCTTGACCGCGCCGGTGCTGGGCTCGATCGCCACCACCGCGCCGAAGCCGACTTCCTGCAGCGCCGCCAATGCGGTCCGCTGGGCGTCGGCGTCGATGTTGGTGACGATGTCGTTGCCTTCCTGCTTGTGGCCGAGCAGCTCGTCGACGATCGAGACGAATTCGCCCTCTTCGCCGACCAGCTCCTCGTTGTGGAACTGCTCGAACTCGGTGTCGCCGAACTGCACGAAGCTGTAGCCGATCGGGTGGCCGAAGAGCGAGCCTTCCGGGTAGCGGCGCACGTAGCGTTTGGCGTCTCCCTTCCCCTTCGGCACTGACTTCGCGATCAGGGTGCCGTCGGCGGTGTAAATGCGACCGCGGGGAATCTGCTGCTGCTCGAGCAGCGGTCGCTTGTTCGCGTTCTTTTCTTTCAGCGCCTCGGCGTCGAAGACCGACCACCAGGACGTGAAGGCGATGAGCACCCCGAAGAGGACGACGATGAAGGCGAACAATTTGACGATCTGCCGGTTCACGCCGGAGCTCCCAGGGCGGCAACTCGCCCCGCCGGTTCAGCCGCCTCGCGGCGGGCGCGGTCGGAGACCAGCAACAGCAGCGCCAGCAGGACGAAGTTGGCGAGGATCGAGCTGCCGCCGTAGCTGACGAACGGCAGGGTGACGCCGGTCAGCGGGATCACCCGGGTGACGCCGCCGATGATCACGAAGGCCTGGATCGCGAAGACCGCCGTCAGCCCGGTCGCCAGCAGCTTCGAGAAGCCGTCGCCGGCAAGCAGGGCGATCTTGAAGCCGCGGGCGACGATCAGGAGGTAGACGAGGACCAGCCCGCAGGCCCCGAACAGCCCGACCTCGTTGACGATCAACGAGTAGATCGTGTCGGTGTGGGCAGCCGGCAGCAGCGCCGTCCCGCCGCTCCCGGGGATCGTGACCAGCGACTGCCCGAAGCCGGTCCCGAAGAGGCCGCCGTCGGCCTGGGCGAAGATCGACTGCAGGATCTGGTACCCGGTCCCCTGCGGGTCGTTGTAGGGGTGGAGCCAGATTTCGATCCGGTCGTGGACGTGGGGCACGGTGCTGGCGAAGAACCAGGCGCCGAGCAGGAACATCCCCATCCCGATCACGACGAAGGAGAAGCGCCCGGTGGCGACGTAGAGCAGGGCGAGGAAGGCGGCGAAGAACATCAGCGAGCTGCCGAGATCGCGGATGAAGACGAGCATGAACATCGAGGCTCCCCAGACGACCAGCATCGGCCCGAAGTGCTTCAGCGGCGGCAGGGTGACGCCAAGGACCCGGCGGGCGCCGACGATCAGCACCTCGCGGTGCTCGCGCAGGTAGCTGGCGAGGAAGACGACGATCGCGAGCTTGGTGAACTCGGCCGGCTGGAAGGCGATCGGGCCGATCTTCACCCCGAGGTAGGCGCCGTTGACCTGCTGCCCGATCCCCGGCACCCGCGGGGCCAGCAGCAACAGCAGCCCGGCGATCGCGATCGTGTAGCGATAGCGCTCGAGCACCTCGTAGTCGCGCAGGAAGTGGATCGTCAGCGCGAAGAGGACCAGCCCGAGGACGAACCAGTTGGCCTGGTCGCGGGCAAGGGTCTCGTCGATCCGGTAGATCATCACCAGCCCGAAGGCGGTCAGCGTGGCGACCAGCGGGAAGAGATACGGGTCGGCGTTGGGGAGGCGGATCCGCAGGTAGACGTGGGTGGCGAGGCAGAGCGCGAGGAAGTAGCCGCCGTAGATCAGGCTGAGATCGCCGAGCTTTTCGTTCTCCTGGGAGAAGACCCCGGCGAACCCCGCGGTGAGCAGGATCGCGACCGGAACCAGGGCGAGCAGCTCCCGGTTCCTGGCCGACGTCAACGAAGTCCCTCGGTTTTCTCGATGTCTTCGATCAGCGAGACCGCGTCCTCGCGCGAGCGCATCTCGTGGCCGGTGACGGCGTTCTGGCGGCGCGGCGGCAGCGACTCGGTCTGGACCGGGATCGAGTAGCGCTCCTGGTAGAGCTCGATCCCGAACGGCAGCTCGTAGGGGACGCCGCGGTAGAGCGCGACGCGGCCGGCGTCGTCGGTGCCGAGGAAC
>JALYWY010000050.1 GCA_030852475.1 Actinomycetota bacterium
CGCGCAGGTTCGCGGCCTCCAGCCCGGCGTCGCGGGAGATCGTGGCCGCCTCGACGGTCGAGTTGTAGACGGTCTGGTTGCCCTTCATTTCGAGCGTGTAAGCCTGGTTGATGCCGCCCACCGAGACTTGCGCGCCGCGGCTCGCGCCGCCCGAGGCTATCCCTGCGCCGGCGTTGACGCCCGCGACCGTAGCGCCGAGTTGGCGGTCGAAGGCGATCCCCATGTCGCCCTCGTACTGGGTCTGGCTCTGTGTGAGTCGCCCGGCGGTCTGGTTCTCCAGGCTGATCGTCTGGCCGGAGAAGGTGTTGGAAGCCTCGCGGTCGGTGACGTTGCGCTTCGTGATGCCTTTGTACGACCAGTAGAGGCCGAGCGGGCCGAGAGAGCTGCCGAGCGTCTGACTCTTCTCCGCCGAGGTGTGTCCCGCGCCGGTCTGCAACTCCCTCCGCATCCCGATGTCGGTGTCGCCGACCGCCTGCCCGCGCCGGATCTCGATGTCTCTCTGCGAGAGGCTGACGCCCGCCCTCGTCTGGTCCTTCCCGAACTGCGCGCTCGCCGAGGCGATCATCGTCTGGGTGACCTGGTTGCCCCTGATGTTGGCGAGCGCGGCGATGAGGCCGCCCTGAATGTTGGCGGTCCCGGCTATCTGCCGGGCGCGGGCCCCTAAGTTGGCGGCGTCGAGAGAGCCTTGCGCGCGCGTCGACTCGCTCTGGTAGCCGCCCTGAATCTGAGTGTTCTCCGCCTGCTTCTGAATGGCGGCGCCGGCCCGCAGACCGTAGGCCTCGACGCCCGTGCCGACGATGGAGGCCATCCACCCGCCGGTGACGCTGGAGATGCCCTCGAAGTTCTGGCCGCGCACGAAGCGGTAGGCCATCACGGTCGCCATCGGCATCGAGAGCGCGGCGACGAGCATCATGAAGGCCGCGATGAAGATGGTGATGGTCGGCTCGTAGCCGCCCCCGGTGATGATGGCCCCGGTGCGCTCGTCCATCCAGTACATGGGCCTCCCGTCGTAGACGGCGAGGCCGAAGTTGGCGACGGTGTAGGCGACGATGCGTAGACCCTCGCGGAAGACGGGGAAGACGAGCGTGTAGGCGGCCGTGCCCCAGGCGTAGGGGTAGGTCATCTGGTGCGCCATCTTCTGATCGATCCCCATCGCGATGGCTATCGGCGAGCCGAGCCTGAGCCCGATGAGGATGAAGCCCCCCCCGATGATGAGGAAGAAGTCGAAGAACTCCAGCGCGCCGCGGCAGAAGCCCAGCAGCGCGAAGAGCTTCGGCATCGACCAGGAGGAGACGTCGAGGGCGTTTCCTATCTTGTCGATGTCGGTGATCTTCGTCTCCTTGTCGTAGAGGATGCCGAGCAGTCCGGGCGATCCGTCCTCCATCGGCGGCACGAAGACGGCCTTGCTGTCCTTGATGATGAAGTGCCCCTCCATGAACTCCCGGTACTTCTCGTCGAAGGTGTGTTGGAGGTCGCCCGAGATGCCGTCGAGCGGGATGGTCAGGAGGTTCCCGACGATGAGGAACATGCTCACGACGAAGGGGCCGACGATGAGCAGCTGCATCCAGAGTGTGCCGCGCGCGATCCAGTAGTAGAAGTCGTCGGACGCGCCGTTGTTCTCCTTGAGCACCCGCATGAAGGAGAAGACGAGGATGATGCTGGCGAGCACCCACGCGATGCGCTGGATGGTGCCGAGCAGGGGCTTCTCGACGAGGCGGCGCATCTTGGGGACGAGCTCGCGCGCGTGGTCGGTGAGGTAGACGAAGGAGACTTTGAGTCCCTTCTCGTCGGTGGGGGCCGGCGTCGGCGCGGGGCTCGCCTGCCGGCGCTGGGCGGGCGTCGGGTCGGGGTCGGCCCAGCAGTTCTCGCAGACGAGGTACGGGTCGCCGGGGTTGGTGTTGGAGTTGCCTTGCGCGAGCGCGGACAGCGGGAAGGCCGCCGTCAGGAGCAGCAGTGCCAGCGCGTTGATGATTACCCTGGTGTGTTTCACGATTCGACCGCCCGCGGCGCGGGCCGCTCCCGGTGCGCTACTCATGCGCTACTCAAGGGTGTCCTCGTCGCCGAAGAGGTTGTCGGGCTCGAACTCCTCGTTGATGGCGTCGATGATTTCCTGCTTCGCCTCGGTGAGCCCGCTCAGCGAGTCGTTGAACTCCTTCACCTGCTTGCCGAAGTTCCCGCGCTCTTCGAGGACGACGCCGTAGCGTTTGACCCGCTTTTCCAGCTCCGCGATGATCTCGCTCCGCTGCTTCTCCAGCGCGGCAATCGTCTGCTTGCAGATTTCGATGTGGGTGTTGATGTCGCTGTAGCCGTAACGCTCGTCGTCGGGCTTCACCTCCCACGCTTCGAGGAGCGCCTCGTACTGTTTGAGCGCCTCCTGCTGCTCGGCGATCTTGGCCTCGACGACGTGCAGGTCGTAGCGCAGGCGGTCGAGCGTGGCGTCCTGGTTCGCCAGCCGCTCGATGTTGGCGATGGCCTCCTCCGAGGTCTTCCCGATGGTGTGCTTGAGGTAGTTTTCGAGGTCTCTGGCGTTGGCCTCCATGTCGAAGACGCCGTTCCTCAAGCGGTCGGCGATTGACTGGATGCTCTGAATCCGACACCTGACCATGTTCTCTAGCTGCCGCCGCAGCTTGAGCACCCCGCGCACGGACTTCCCGACGTTGCTCCACGTGGTGATGAGGTCCTTGTTGCGGGCGAGCGTCTTCTCGAACTTGTCGAGGATGCCGCCGAGGGTCATCAACTGCTCCGCCGCCTTCGTGTACATCTCGGCGTAGTTGTTGACGGTCACGACCCAGCGGTTCGCGTCCTCGACCATCTCCTTGAACTTCAGCACCCAGTTCGGGTGGTCGTAGACGGCCCACTGCGCCTGCACCTGCGTCGGCGCGAGCAGGATCGAGCCGAGCACCAGCCCGAGGACGATTTGCCTGATGAGAGTTGTTCTGTGCATAGACCTCTTCACCCGCGCCTTCAGGCGGCCATCCTTTCGTCGAGCACGTAGCCCACGTCAACGCCCGTCAGGTTGTCGGCGGTCAGCCCCGAAGGGTACTTCTCGGCGAGCGCGGCGACGACGACGGCCGTCGGCCAGGTGGGCATGTGGTTGGCGATGATCGTGCGCGCGTTCTTTTCGTTCGTGTCCGTGGTGAACGTCCAGAGTTCCGAGGGGGAGAGGTTGACCTGTACCAGCTCCACCACCTTGTCGTTGCCGGAGCCGACGACGAGCAGCCACTGCGAGTGCTTGCCCGTCACGTTTTTGAGCGCGCGGATGGCGGCGACGGCGTTCGGGGCGAGTTCGCAGTCCTCGGCGAGCCTGTGGAAGCCGCCGATCTGTTTGCCGATGAGCTTGACGCCGGAGTTCTTCGCCAGGGCGATGCCTATCGGGTTCGGCTCGGCCTCGGTGCCGATAAAGTCCTCGTAGGCCTGCGACATCAGGAGCGTGACGACGCCGTCCTTGCGCCCCATGCGCGTCGCCGTCTCGATGACTTCGAGGATGGCCGGGTACTTCTTGATGATCTCCTTCATCTCGTCGAAGACGAGGAGCACGGGGCGGTAGGTGCCGTCGGGCAGGCGGTCGCCGATGCACCGCATGACGTGGGCGGCGATGCGGTAGGCCATCGCGCCGCGGATGGACTCGTCGAGCACCGACAGGCTCTCCAGCTCGAAGCGGTCGAAGACCGAATCGGCCTTGAAGTCCGGGTGCGTCGGCGCGTCGAGCATGGGGTCGCGGCGGTAGACGTTGAGCGCCACGTAGAGGTCTTCGGCGCGGCGGCGTGCCGAGTCGTTCTCCCACTGGTATTTCTTCAGGACGTTGAGGAAGCTCGTGAGCGTCGGCTCGAAGTCGGGGAGGCCTTTGCCGTTGCGCCCGACGGCGATCTTGTAGACTTCCTCGACGATGGTCTTGACCACGGAGCGGCCGATGACGTCCGTTTTCTCCACGCTGCCGAGCAGCCGGATGCTGCCCTCGACGAACGAGAGCTGCACCTTGTCCGGCGCGACGCCCTCGAAGAGGCCGGGGTAGTACCAGTCGTTGAGCGCCCGCAGGTTCTTCTCGTCGAACTCGATGTCGCGGGCGTGCAACGTCTCGGCGAGGGGCCCCAGCGATCGCTTGTAGTCGATGGCGCTGACCTTCAGGTGCGGGATCTGCGTCAGGCAGGTGTTGATGATGCGCGCGCCGGTGACCGACTTGCCCTCGCCGGAGGCGGCGGTGATGAGCACGGTCGGCGATTTGATTTTCGAGCGGTCGTAGAGGTCCACGCCCGTCATGTGGCCCGAAGGGGTGACGAAGAGTATCTGCTTGCGGCGGCTGCCCTCCCACGCGCCCTCGGTCGGGACGAGAGCGGCCAGCGAGTCGGCCACCTCGGGCTGCTCGCGGCCGGTCATCTGCGAGTCGAACTCGCCGACCATCGAGCGGAGGTACATCGCCCTCAAGGCCGCCGGCTCCTCGCGCTCGGCGTCCGCGCCGGAGATCTTCTTGATGGAGGCGATGACCGTCTCGCAGTCGGCGTCGAGCTTGGCGACCGAGACTTCCAACTCCTCGCGGGTGCGGGCGCGCTCGCCGTAGACGACGACGTAGAAGCGCGCCTCGACCAGCAACTCGTTCCCGTCCTCGACGTGCTGGAGGAGGAGCTTGAGACTCCTGATGCGCGACTTGGCGTCTTCCTTCAGCTCGCGCTTGCCCACGAAGGTGTTGCCGGTCAGCTCAGCCTGCCTGATGGCCGTCTCCAACTTCTTCTTGGACTTCTTCTGGTCGAGGGTGACGAACTCCGTGACGGTGACGTGCCGGCAGTTGAGCGCCGGGTTGGCCGTAATCTTCCGCATCGAGTCTGCCGTGATGACCGGCTGCGGCGGGACGAAGGCCGACACTACGGCGACCGGGTAGGAGCCGTGCATCAGGAACCAGCCCGTGCCTTCGATGGACTCGGCGCACGTGTAATCCCTGATGTCGAGGCCGGGGGTGTCGGGCAGCTCCGGCGACGTTGTCGCGTTCTGGCGGTGGCTCAGGAAGAGCGCGTCCCATATCTCTTCGCGCGTCATCGCCTCCAAGCCGAGTTCCGCCGGGCACTGGGCCTCGAC
>JALYWY010000055.1 GCA_030852475.1 Actinomycetota bacterium
AGCTCCTCCTCGCGGCGCGAGTAGCCGGCGCGCTGGGCGATCGCCCGCGAGTAGCGGGCCACCGCGGCGCTGTGGCGGGCGGTCATCTGGTCCCGCAGGTCGAGGGTGCGCAGCATCGCGCTCAACATCCCGACCTGGAAGCTGGCCAGCTGCTTGGAGCGCAGCTCCAGCTCGCGCGCCCGCTGCTGGGAGAGCAGCAGTTGCCCCAGCAGGTACTGGAAGGTGACGAGGACGACGCCGAAGAGGGCGATCGAGGCGATCCCGATCTCGGCGTAGATGTAGGCGACGGCGACGGCCAGCATCGCGCTCGCGAACTCCGAGGGCAGGACCGGCGGCAGCACTCGCAGCTTGGTCGAGAAGGAGGAGCGCTCGACGTAGCAGCCGTAGCTGGCGATCATCACGAAGTTGATCGCGAGGGCGAGCTGGAAGAGCCCGAAGACGCAAAGGTAGAACTCGGGGTCCGAGGGCGTCAGGCCGAGAGCGACGACGCCTTCGTGGAAGACGAGCCCACCGATCAATGGGAAGAACGCGTAGGTGAGCACGTTGTCCAGCAGGTAGTGCCACTCGTCCCGCCAGCGCAACCAGCCGGTGAGGATGGTGGCGACGCCGATCAGCGCCGCGGGGGCGCCGCCGAGGAAGACCATCGCGATCACCAGCGCCAGGAAGCTGCCGGAGATCTTCAGCTTCGACTCGGTGGATACCGCGGTCAGGTCGCTGAAGATCGAGAAAGCGAGGAGGACGGCGAAGAAGGCGATGTCCCAGTCGCATTTGGGGGCATGCCATATGCCCACGGCGATCGTCAGGATCAACGCGCCGACCATGATGAGGATCGCGGTGGGGGTGGGGCGAGTTCTGGCCATCTGGGATTTGGAAGTCGTCGACTCGGGAACCGGGGCGGAAATCCGGCTACTTCTTCACTAACGCATGCCTTTTCCCTGCGCGAGATACCGCGCTTGGGGCGGTCCTCCGCTATTTGGGAACTTCAAAGTTAGACCGGTATTGAATGAATCGGCAAGACCTTTAGCCAGATGGCCAAATTCGCCCAGAATCGGATTCCTGTCCGATCAGCCGCCCGGAACTTGTGCAGGGACGGCGAAATAACCCCGAGAACGACGAAGGGCGCCCCCATCCAGGGCGCCCTTCAGAAGACTGGTGCAGACCTTCCGGTCAGTTGGTCTGCTGAGAAATTCTTAGTGACGAAAGCCCATGTTTCTGCCCCTTCCTTATTCGTTGAAGCCCGCAACGTTGTGCGCTGCATCGTGGAAGCTTCTCAATTGCTGGTCACTTTGTAGCACAGCTTGGCGGAAACTTGTGCATCTGCAGGAAAACTTGTGCAGAAATGCAGTAATACGACTGGCCACTTATGCGTGACCGCCGGCTAACCGACCCTCTGCGCCGTCCCCTCTTCCGGCGGCTTGCGGCCTCCTACGCGATCAACGAGCTCGGAGACTGGATGGGGATCATCGCCCTCTCGGTCTTGGTCTTCGACCACACCGAGAGCGCCCTGGCGACGGCCGCTCTCTTCCTCGGCACCCGCTTCCTGCCGGCGCTTTTCGCCCCGGTGCTGGTCACCCAGTCGGAGAAGCCGCCGCCGCGCTACGCCCTGCCGACCATCTACTGCGGCGAGGCAGCCGCCTTCGCCTGCCTGGCGCTGTTCGTCGACGACTTCTCGCTGGCACCGGTGATCGTCCTCGCCGCGATCGACGGCGCCCTCGCCCTCGCCGGGCGAGCGCTGACCCGGGCCGTCGTCGCCACCGCACTCGAGCCGAGCGGCGAGCTGCGGGCCGGCAACGCGCTGCTCAACGTCGCCTTCACCGGCGGCGCCGCCATCGGGCCCGCGCTCGCCGGCCTGGTCGTGGCGGGCTTCGGCGTCCAGTCGGCGCTGCTGCTCGACGCCGTCTCCTTCTACGTGGTCGCGGTGATCCTCTTCACCGCCGGATCGATGCCGCACGCGGAACCGGAACCGGGGCGGATGCGCGAACGGGTGCGGGCCGGTCTCGCCTATATCCGCGGAAAGGTGATCCTGCGCCGCATCCTCGTAGCCCAGGGTCTCGCCTTCGTTTTCTTCGCCGCGGTCCTACCCGTCGAGGTGGTCTACGTGAAGGAGACGCTGGGCTCGAACGACACCGGCTACGGCCTGATGCTGGCCAGCTGGGGGGCTGGGATGGTCCTCGGCAGCCTCCTCTTCGCCCGCCTGCGTCAAGCCTCGCTCGGCTATCTCCTCCTCTTCAGCACCCTTGCCGTCGGCGTCGGCTATCTCGGCCTAGCCGTTGCCCCCACCCTCGCCCTGGCCTGCCTGGCCTCGGTAATCGGGGGCGCCGGCAACGGGGTCCAGTGGGTGGCGGCGATCAGCGCCGTGCAGGAGCTGACGGCGGAATCGATGCAGGCGCGGGTGATGAGCGTGCTCGAGTCGATCGGCGCGGCGATGCCCGGAATCGGCTTCGCGCTGGGTGGCCTGATCGCGACTTTGGTCAGCCCGCGGATGACGTTTCTTGTCGCGGGGTCCGGCGTTATCGGCATCGTTCTCGTCATGGCGCCTCTGCTGAGGGGGAATTGGCTGGAAAACGGCGAAGTGGCTGGAGCTCCCTTGCTTGACGGGCGCGATGAGGTTGTGCTGGAGTTGTTACCAGGGACTAAAAACTGAATATGGATCTTGCCGACAATCGGGGACTCGGAGGAACAACGTTTTGAAGAAGCTAGGAGCAGTCATTGCGGTTCTGGTTCTTGCAGCGGTCGCAGCGATTGGACTGGCTTCATGCGGGGGCGGTGACGACGAGACCTCGAGCGGGGGCGGCCAAGGCGGCAGCTCCTCGGTGACGATCGGGCAGGCTTCGCAGCCCGACTACCTCGACCCGGCCCTCTCGTACACGATCCATGGCTGGGAACCGATGTGGCTGGTCTACACGCCGCTGCTCACCTACAACCGCGAAGGCGGCGAAGCCGGCTCGGAACTGATGCCGGGCCTGGCCGAGGAGATGCCGGAGATCAGCGCTGACGGCACCACCTACAAACTGAAACTTCGCGAGGGCCTCAAATACTCCGACGGGACGCCGGTCAAAGCGAGCGACTTCGAGCACACGGTCAAGCGCGTGCTCAACCTCGAGTCGGGCGGATCGTCCTACTACGAAGTGATCGAGGGCGCCAGCGGGTACCTCTCCGGCGGCAAAGCCGAGGCCGACATCTCCGGCATCGAGGCGAACGACAAAACCGGTGAGATCACGATCAGGCTGACCGGCCCGGAAGCGGCCTTCAGCAACGTGCTGGCGATGAACTTCGTCGGCCTCGTCCCGGGCGACACCCCGTTCCGGAACATGACCAAGGATCCCGCCCCGGGAGTCGGGCCCTACATGTTCACGAAATCGGTCCCTAACCGGGAATTCGTGCTTGCGAAGAACCCGAACTTCACCGACGAGACGATCCCGGGCGTCCCGACCGCCAACATCGAGACGGTAGTCACCGAGATCATCCCCAGCGTCCCCAAACAGACGCAGGACGTGATCAAAAACGAGCTCGACTTCATGCAGGAACCGCCGGCGACGGACTTCATGGCCGAGATCCTCGAGCGGTTCGGTCCGGAAGGCAGCGAGGAGCAGCGGTTCAAGGAATACACCACGCTCTCGACCTACTTCTTCTTCCTCAACACGAAAGTGCCGCCGTTCGACGATCCCAAAGTCCGGGAAGCCGTCAACATCGGCGTCGACAAGCCGGCGCTGGAGCGGCTGTTCGCCGGAACGCTGGCGCCGGGATGCTCGTTCCTCCCGCCGGAAATGCCCGGCTTCGACGAAGACCTCAACACCGAGGGCTGCCCCTTCGGCGATCCCACTCAGCCGCCGGACCTCGAGCGGGCCAAACAGCTGATCAAAGAAGCGGGGGCCGAGGGCGCCAAAGTCACGGTCTGGGGAACCGACATCGACCCGACCCCGGCGGTGACCCAGGCCTACGCCGATCAGCTCAACGAAATGGGCTTCGACGCGGAGCCGAAAATCATCAACGGCGGCGTCTACTTCCAGACGATCGGCAACCAGAGCACCGAAGCCCAGACCGGGTTCCTCAACTGGTTCGGCGACTTCCCGCATCCGCTGAACTTCTTCTTCCTCGTCGACGGCGACACGATCCAGCCGACGAACAACCAGAACATCAGCAACGTCGACGACCCGAAAATAAACAAAGAACTCGACGCGCTGCGGAAAGAGACGGACCTGGAGGGGGTGGCCGAGCGCTGGGAAGACCTCAACCGCTACCTGGTCGAAAGCTCCTACATCGTCCCCTACGGCCACCGCAAACTGACCACGTTCATGTCGGAGCGGATGGACTTCGAGAACTGCACCCCGGTCAGCCCGATCTACTACAACGACTACTCGCAGTGGTGCCTCAAGGACGAATGAGGCTCCCGTTCGTCGGCTGAGCGGCGCTCAGC
>JALYWY010000062.1 GCA_030852475.1 Actinomycetota bacterium
CGAGGCGCTTGGCGGTGGCGACCGCCTGCAGACCGGCGACACCGGCGCCGAGGACGAGGACCTTGGCCGGCGGCACGGTGCCGGCGGCGGTGGTCATCATCCCGAAGAAGCGGCCGGACTCGCGGGCCCCGATCAGGGTCGCCGCGTAGCCGGCGGCGGCGGCCTGCGAGGAGAGCGCGTCCATCGCCTGAGCCCTGGTCGTCCGCGGGATCGCCTCCATCGCGAAGGCGGTGACGCCGGCGCTGGCCAGCGCTTTGTTCGTCTCCGCCGCGACCCAGGGGTTGAGGTGGGAGATGAGGATCTGGTTGCCGTTCAGCTTGGCGATGTCGCCGGCGCTCGGCACCGCGACGTGGAGGACGATGTCGGCGCCCCAGGCGGCGTCGGCGGCGCCGACCGTGGCCCCGGCCTCCTGGTAGGCGGCGTCGGTGTGGCCGGCGGCCTCGCCTGCGCCGGACTCGACGATCACGTCGACCTTCTCGTTTTTCTTCAACGATTTGACGACGTCAGGGATCAACGCGACGCGGCGCTCGCCCTCAGCAGTCTCTTTCGGCACTCCGATCTTCATGGCGCGGCGCGGAAGATTATGCGATTGGGTCGGGAGGGCGTCCCGACCCCCGCCGTTCAGGCAGGAACCCCCGCGAGGGTCGCCAGTCGCTCGAGGGTGTGAAGCTGCTGCGAACGCTCGACGTGGACCGGCGAGCAGATCAGGCGATCGATGCCGGCGCCGCGGAACCGCTCCACCCGCTCTGCCACCTCGGCCTCGGTCCCGACCAGCGAGGTCGCCTCGACGATCTCGTCCGGCATCGCCTCGAAGGCGCCGGCGCGGTCGCCGTCCTGGAAGCGCTGCTGGACCTCGTCGGCGACGTCGCCGAAGCCGAAGCGGTGGGCGAGGTCGACGTAGAAGTTGGTCTTGCGGCTGCCCATGCCGCCGAAGTAGAGGACGAGACCCGCCTTGACGACGTTCTTCGCCGCCTCGAGGTCGCCGTCGATCGCGACCTGCAGCGAGGGGCTTACCTCCAGGTCGGAGCGCTGACGGCCGCCCTTGGCGAAACCGGCCTCCAGGTGCTCGCCCCAGGTCGCCTCGAAGGCGTCGACGCTGAAGAAGATCGGGATCCAGCCGTCGCAGATCTCCGCCGCCATCTCCACCGATTTGCGCCCGATCGCGCCGACGAAGACGGGGATCTCGTTGCGCAGCGGGTGGAAGTTGAGCTTCAGCGGCTTGCCCTCGCCGCCGGGCAGCGGCAGCGTGTAGTGCTCGCCCTGGTGGTCGACCGGGCCCTCGCGGGCGATGATCTTGCGGACGACTTCGATGTACTCGCGGGTGCGGCCCCAGGGCTTCGCGTAGGGCACCCCGTACCAGCCTTCGGAAACCTGCGGGCCGGAGGGCCCGAAGCCGAAGAGGAAGCGGCCGCCGGAGAGTTTGTCGATCGTCGCCCCGGCCATCGCCGCCGCCGCGGGCGGGCGCGCCGGAACCTGCAGGATCGCCGCGCCGAGGTTGATCGTCTCCGTTTGCGCCGCCAGCCAGGCGAGCACGCTGACCACGTCGGAGCCGTAGGACTCGGCCGCCCAGACCGACTCGTAGCCGAGCCCCTCGGCGGCGCGGACGATATCCGCGGCCTCCTCACCGGCCGGCCCGATCCCCCAGTAACCGAGGTTTAGTCCGAGCTTCAGGCTCATCGTTCCCGCACCCTATTGAATAGGGGCCTGATGGGTAACGGCCGACCCAGCGTGGATCAAGGGCTCTCCGGCAAGGAGGCGGCTGCGCGGCTGCGCAAGCTGGGACCGCCGCCGGAGAACTCCTCGCGCTCGATGGCGAGCATCGTCGCCGCCAACGTCTTCACCTTCTTCAACGCGGTCATCGCCGCTTTCTTCGTCGTCAACATCGGGCTCGGGCTCTGGGCCGACGCGCTCTTCGGCGTGATCGCCGTGATCAACTCCGGGATCGGGATCTACCAGGAGAAGAAGGCGAAGGAGACGCTGGACGAAATCGCCGTTCTCGTCGCACCGAGGGCCAGCGTGGTCCGCGACGGCGCCGTGGCCGAGCTGACCGGCAACGAGGTGGTGCCGGGCGACGTGGTCCAGGTCAGCCCGGGCGACCAGCTGATCGCCGACGGCGAGGTGGTCGCCTCGCGGGGGATGACGATGGACGAGTCGCTGCTGACCGGCGAGTCCGACGGGATCCAGAAGGGCGAGGGCGACCGCGTCCTCTCCGGCTCCTTCTGCGTCTCCGGCTCCGGCCACTACGTGGTCGACGCGGTGCGCGAGGAGAGCTACGCCGG
>JALYWY010000069.1 GCA_030852475.1 Actinomycetota bacterium
CGAGCAGCCCGAGCGGGTCCGCTCGCTCACCTCGATCATGTCGACCACCGGCAGCCGCCGGGTCGGCCACCCGAGCTACCGGACCTTCGGCCTCCTGCTCGGCAAACCGCCGCGCGAGCGCGAGGCGGCGATCGAGCGCGTCGTCAAGACCTTCAGGACGATCGGCTCCCCCGGCTACCCCTTCGAAGAGGAGCGGATCCGCGAGATCGCCGGCCGCTCCTTCGACCGCGGCCACAGCGAGGCCGGGATCGCCCGCCAGCTGCACGCGATCACCGCCTCCGGCGACCGCACCCCGGGCCTGCGCAAGCTCAGCCTGCCCGCCCTGGTCATCCACGGCAAGAGCGACGTCCTCGTCAACCCCTCCCGCGGCCGCTCCACCGCCAAGGCGATTCCCGGCGCCCGCCTGAAGCTGATCGACGGCATGGGCCACGACATGCCCCGCGCGCTCTACCCGACCTTCGTCGAGGAGATCGCCGCCAACGCCGCCAGGGCCCCGCAGCGGGAGCCGGCGGCGCAAGTCGCCTAGACCGCCGAATCCGTCTCAGTCCCCATATGCGGGGGTCTAGGACGGATTCGATGCGGCTGAGAGGAGTCGAACCTCCACGGGCTCTCGCCCACACGGACCTGAACCGTGCGCGTCTACCAGTTCCGCCACAGCCGCGCGGAGCAGCCAATTTACCGGTTGCGCGCCCCACGCCCCCCGCCGCCCTCCGGGGTCCGTCCTGTGACCGACGTCTCGCACCTTCCGTCGTCGTCTCGCTAAAATGACGAAACCTCGCCGCTATCGTCTAGGGGACTAGGACGCCGGATTCTCAGTCCGGAAACCGGGGTTCGAATCCCCGTAGCGGTACTCCATGAAAGCCCCGCAATGCGGGGTTTTCCCGTTTTTGGAGCCGGCTCGGCGTCGTTGTATGTCCCGAAATGTGTCCCGAAGTCGTGCTAGAAGCCTGGGACACCATGCAGCAGCAGGCAAGCAGAGTGATCAGCGGCCACGTCTTCAAGGTCGAGCGCGAACGCGGCGCTCAGTGGTACGCGAAGTACCGGCTTCCTGAGGGCCGCCAGGTCCAGCGGCGTATCGGCCCTCACTGGACCGACCGCAAGATCGAGCCGCCCGCCGGCTACTACACGAAGACCCCCGCGGGCATGGCTGGACGAAACGCTCGCCAAGGCGCGGCGCGGCGAGCTGCCGGGAATGGTCCGCGCCGGAACGACCTTCGCCGTCGCCTGCGACGACTGGCTTGACTACAAGCGGGGCCGGAAGATCAAGCTCTCGACCCAGATCGACTACGAGCACATGGTCGACCGGATGAAGAAGGTCTTCGGCGAAAAGTTTGGCGACAAGGTACGCCTCGAGGAGGTGACGTCCGAGATGGTCAAAGGCTTCCGCGATGCCCTGGTGGCCGAAGACCTCTCGGACCGGACCGTCAACAAGTACCTCACCGTGTTCCACGGCCTCTTCGTCTGGGCGCAGTGCCGCTACAAGCTGCCGGCGAATCCGGTCGCGAACGTGGAGCGGCATCCGCACGCGAAGCGCGGGAACATCGACGTCTTCTCTCGCGAGGAGGTCTTGGTCCTCGTTCGAGCAGGTGCATCGGATCAGGACGGCACGATCTACCTCACGGCTGCTTTACCGGTCTGCGCCTGGGCGAGCTGCTGGCCCTGCGGTGGCGCGACGTGGACTTCACCACGGCGCGATCCACGTCCGCCAGCGCTTCACCAACGGCCAAGTCGATATGCCCAAGAGCGGCCAGGAGCGCGCCGTGCCGATGGCCGACGAGGTCGCGCAGGCTCTTGCACGCTCAGCAAACGCGACGAGTTTCGCGACGACGACAATCTCGTCTTCTGCGGAGTCAAGGACGGTCACCTCTCCGGACACAAGCTCCGCGACCGCTAAAGACCGCGATCAAGAAGGCCGGTTTGCGGGACCTACGCTTCCACGGCCTCCGCCACACCTTCGGCTCCCACGCGATACGCACCGCCGACTCCCGAGAGGTCATGGAGTGGATGGGTCATCAAGACTTGGCGACGACGCAGCGGTATCTCCAGTCAAGCCAAGACAGGACGCGGCCCGCCGAATCTCAGAGGCTTTCCAAACCGATTCGGTGCGGAGCGATCCGACGGGACCCGGAGAATGAAAAGCACCTGAGATACAGAGAGCGACCCCTAAGGACTACAGAAGCGAGGCGGCTGCGAACGACGCATTTGACCGCTTGTCGTTAGTGCCGTAGGACGACACGATGTAGGACCTCCGTTCCTCCGCTCTGTCCTGCTCGCTATCCACCTTCGTCTGATGTGATTAGTGCGTGACGCGAAAACTTCGATATTCCGAGCGCAAGGCCCTGGAAGAGGGTGGGTCGCTCGGGCCCCTTTCTGACGAGCCAAGCCCTCAGCTTCGGAACGCCCTGGAGCATCTAGTCATCGAAGCTGAAAGCAACAATTTGTTGCTGCCAAGCGCTCTGCACTCTGCCTGCGTCAAGCACTTCGGCTGGGCCTTGCAACTAAGTCCAATTAACGCGCTGAGACTCGAGGATGTCAGCGACTTCTTAGATTTCCTGGAGATTTTTTGCGAGGAAGCTACGCGGCGGCAGACCTACAGCGACGGCTCGGGAAGCATCCCGATGAGCGGCGCGGAAGACGAGATGAACGCCCTCTTCGATCGGCATCGCTTCGGCTATCGGTTGCACGAAGGGAAGATCGTGAAAGTTGGCTCCCCTGCCCTAAGTGAGGTGGTCATAGGCCCCGCTTTACTTGCCGCCCAACGCGCTGGTTGGGAGGAGGTGGAGCGCTCGTTCCGCGAGGCCATCAATCATCAGCGAGGCGGAGTTGATGAGAACGACGATGCGCTGACCTCTGCAAATGCTGCTGTTGAGGCTGCGCTAAAGGCCGCCGGGTTTAAGGGCGCAAATCTCGGCCCGTTGACGAAGGACTTCAACAAGTCCTCTTACGTACCGGCAGAGTTGAAGGGAGTGCCCGAGGCCCTCAATCTACTTATCGGTCGGTCCGGGGCACTGCGTAGCTCCCACGGTGACGCACATGGCAAGGCGGCGGGAGCGGCTCAGGTTCCGCAGGCACTCGTTGATCTGGCGATTCATTGGGCGGGCGCGTTCATCGTGTACCTGGGCGACGCGGCTTCAGCCGACGAGTGACCAGGCTGCAAGGCGCGGCAGGAGGATCGTTGGCATCGAGCATCAAGACGTCAACTAGCTGAAACCTCTAACTAGGTCAGCTTCCCGCGCTCCACAACGGTCCCATCCTCAGCGATATCCCACGCATTGAGGTGGCGGTCAACGACGAGCCGTGGCCGCTCCGGCTGCCCGTCCTCGTTGAGTTGTTCAACGACAAGACAGGGTTTGCCCGTCTCATGTTCCTCGGCTACTTGGGGCGATGATTTAGACACGGTCTCCGTCCACTTGATCCCAACGATAGGAACCGGCGGTTGATCGGCACTCATCGGAGCCAGGCGACCGTCCTCAAACTGAACTTCTCGCTTGAAGACCCCCTCCTCCAAACCGCCGCTTTGGGCCTCCAACACTTCGCCCAGCGTCTCGGCTGGATTGCCATCGGGATAGAGGAGGTGGTCCTCGGTGGACATTCCCCCTTGCTGACGCCCATCGACAGTCTCATCCGAAGATACGAGAACTTGGACATTGCTCCACTCACTTCCAACAGGGAAAACTTCCAGCTTGAAACCCATGACGAAGTGCTCGTCTGGGCGGACCTCCCGAAGCAGAACGATGGCGATGTCCTCGTCTACGGCTACGTCTATGGCGCCGGCAGTGAATCCCTTGGTCGTCACCGCCATCGCAGCATCGAAGCCCGCTTGATCGCGTACGCCGACCAGCGCGTCCATCGTCCCCTTGCCAACCTCCTTGTTCCAGTCTTTGCACTCGACCAGTAGACGACGGATTGAGCCATCAGGATGGGTCGCGGTCACATCGAGCCGCTGCTCCGCTCGGCGTCCTTCTGGCCGAAGTCTCGTTTCGTGCTTGACGCTCTCCCATCCCAGCTCGGCGAGGATCACGGCAGCCAATCGCTCGTACGCGGTTCCAGCCTTTGGAGGCACAAAGCCGAATATGCGCTCATGGAGTTCGTCTGCTGCGCTCATTGCTTCTCGCTGAGGGAAGCCGTGAATGGTTCCTTGTGGTTGAGACAGTAGAACTCGCCCTCGTCTTCCCGCCCTCGGGTATCGCTCAATGCCCGGACTGCCCGGCCGCCGCATTTCGGGCAGACGAAGTGGGATTTGCTTCCGAAGCGTTTGAGGCCATTCAGGAACCCCCTAGTCACGGGCATAGGCGTGTCGAAGTCCTCGAGGTTGCCGTCCATCAGCATTCTTCGTCAGGATTATGCTCTTCTGCCTTCGCCTGGACAAGCGCCTCGACCTCGGCCAGCGACCAATCCCGAGTGCCTTCGATCTCGGCATCGTGGACTCCGAGATTGCGCAGGACAGCTTCGAAGTCTCTCCGCGTCCCTGGGAGGGGGCCTTCGATTTCGGCCGGCGCCCTATGAGCCTCATCCACCAGCCTGCTGAGGATGATCGAGTAGCCATCCCCCTCAAGCTGATGCTTGAAGTTGACCAGGGCGATCTGCAGAAGCAACCTCTCGGCCTGATCAAATTGCTCAAATCGACTCCGGCCAGTCATCGCCTCGCCTTTCCCCTGGCGGCTATGTCTTGCCCCCACTTCTTTGCGGCGTCTCCAGACCCCGCTAACTCAAACAGGCGTGTTGCGTATTCGTGACGCTCTCGGTGGCAGGTCTCTCTGGGCTTTCCTCTAGCGCCTTTGCAGCGTTCGCCGGGCCGGGCCGAGCAGCGAGGGCACCGAAATGCCTCGGCGTTAGTGCGCGAAGTGAGCTGAGGGTCGAAATCCATGGCTGCGATTGAAGCAGTCGAACACGCGCTTGGGCGGGCGCGGGTGAAGACGGCGGGCTGCCTCGGAGACGATGAGATCGAGGTCGGCGGCGCTCGTTTTGCTGCCGGCGATCAGGTCATCACGCAAATCAACGACCAACGCGCCCAGATCTTCAACCGTGAGCGCTGGCGCGTGGCGGAGGTCGATGCAGCTTCGGAGCGTTTGGTTGGTCGGAAAATCGACACCCGAGGGCGGGTGTGTGTCGATTCCGACTACTTGGGGCGCTTGAGGGAGAGGGACGGAGGCCCTGCGATTGAACATGCCTTCGCCGCGACGACCTACCAGGCCCAGGGGGCGACGGTGGACACGGCCTTTGTCACGGCCGACCCGTCGATGGACCGGCAGGAGTTCTACGTCGCCACCTCCCGCACCAGGGAGCAGGCCTACCTCTACGCCACGCCGGAGATCCAGTTCGACCGCGACGAGTTCGCGCCGCGCTCACCGCTGCGCGAAGGGCTTGACCACATCGCCGAAGCTGCCGAGCGCGACGGCTCGCAGGCCAGCGCGCACGACGAGGCGCTGCGCCAGGAGTTCGGCCAGCTTCCCACCGACGAGCTCGCCCGTTACGTGCATGAGCTTCGCGCCGAGGCTGGCGCCGAGGCACATAGCACCCTCTACGAGCTGGTTCGGTCGCGGCATCTACCGCATGTTGCGGGTGGGTCGGGGCCTTCGATTTACGCGGCAGGATCTTGCGTGGTGGGTGCGGGGGAATACTTTCAGGTAGACCTAAGGGTCCACTCCCAAGGGCACGGACGACTCGCATGAAGGTGATTTGGGCGACGGAGCTACGTCGTCGCCCTGGTGCATATAACGACACCCCTTCCATGACACATGGCGGTTTTTAATGGCAATGACTTGAGTTAGTCAGCTATCTCTGATCTAATGAAGCCGTGATGGCACAAGTACGGGTTCAGGGATTATGCGAAAGCGGGCGGCGCAGGCATGTGCTACTGCTTTTGGTGTCTATCTTGGGTGTCTCAGCTCTGCTTTGGTCATCCAGCGCACAGGCCGCCGAATGGTCCCTACAGTCGGCTGTGACTCGGTCAGCGCCTACCTCCAATCAGTTCGCGGGAGTGTCCTGTTCGTCCTTTGAAGGATGTGTGGCAGCCGGATATTCTTCAGGTGGCGGGTTGGCGGAGCACACTCTGGGGAATTCGTGGGACGGCGTAAAATGGAAATGGACCAACACTGGCAATCCAGGTAATTCACAGAACTTTCTGAGAGATGTCTCGTGTGTCTCGTCCGGCATCTGTCGTAGCGTTGGTTCTAGCTACAGCAGTGGCAGTAGTTCGGCTGGGCTCGTAGAAGAATGGACGGGAACGGAATGGGTTGCGCAAAGTGCCACCAAACCAAGCGAATCGACGCACTGGGGATTCAGCGGAATTTCATGCACCTCGTCGTCGGCTTGCACCGCCGTTGGAAGTCGTGTGAAAAGCAGTGGCCTTAGTACTGAAGTCTTAGTCGAGCGATGGAATGGCAGTACCTGGTCTGTTCAATCGCCGGTCGGCGTGAGCGAAAGCCAGGCTGCGTTCAACGGCGTGTCGTGTGCGTCTTCGACGTTCTGTGTCGCGGTCGGTGATTCGTGGAAATCGACGACCCACAAAGCTCTTGCAGAGGAATGGAATGGCAGCGAATGGAAAATTATGGCGTTGCCGGCTGGGGGCGATGAGCTGATGAGCGTGTCGTGCACGTCAGCCAGCTGGTGCGTTGCTGTGGGCACCACCGAAACTGGAAAAGCCAGGGCGCTGCGATGGAATGGGAGCGAATGGGCAGTCATGTCGTTGGCTTCCCCTCTCGAAGCAAAATCACCGACCCTAAATGGCGTTGCGTGCACCTCCTCCACCTCGTGCATCGCAGTTGGCCAATATGGCAAAAGCACGGAAACGTTTGCGTGGGCCGTGTCTTGGAATGGCACCGAATGGAGCCAGCAGTCGGTACCGAAACCAGCGGAAGCAACGAAGGCTGGGTTCCAGGCTATCTCTTGCACCGCCGCTACGGAGTGCACTGCTGTCGGCGGGTACGGCAAAGTCAGCGAGAACCAAACCCCGCTCGTGGTGCGTTACGAATGAAGTAGTTCTATGACTGGGCCTTCCTCAAAGGCTGGGTTGTCCCATCGATGGCTGCGAGGAGGGCCATTGGAGTTGCTCTTGCAGCGTACGGCGCTGCGCTCGAACGGCTGACTCCTCAGGCGCGTGGATCGAAGGGAACTGGGCGGCGAGGCTAGTTCCCGGTGGCGGAGCCTTGATTGGTTGATGGGCCGGCTTTCGATCGCGACGATCGGGCGCGGGGCGATGCGGGCTATTGACGAAGTGACCTCCGCGACGAATCGGTTGCTGCTTGTTGCACCCGATTCAGTGCTGGGGAGTATGGAGGCCCTAAGCGAACTGATCGGTCGCTTTGATCCCAGCGGGTCAGACTGGAGGAAGGAATGGCAGGAAGCGCGGACCGTCTTCGCCCAGGCTTCCAGGGAAGCATTGGTCACGAAGCGGCGAGCATTGGCTTCTAAAACCGTGTCCCGAAATATGTCCCCGACTCCACCGAACTCCACTCAACTGGACTGATCTCCTTGGAAGCCGCAGGCACGCATCGGCCGCAAACGGCTTCACAGAGGCAATTCTCGATCCGGAAACCGGGGTTCGAATCCCCGTAGCGGTACTCCTCCTCTCCGCCTCCGTGAGCACTTACTGGGTCGCGAGCCCTGCCGCGCTCGTCCTCTCCCATCCCTCGAGCAGGAACCGCAGCTCCGGGTCCGCGTTCACGGCCGCCTTGCGAGCCTCCGACGCGGCGGCTCTGTTTCGGCTGAGGTCGCCGCCGATAGCCCGGATCCAGGGTGCGGCCAAGGGCTCGAGAGGGCTCGGCTCCACCGCCGAGCACTCGAAGACACTGAGGGCGACCAGCGGCCAGCGGGCGTCCGAGAGGAAATCGTTGGAGAGCGTGAGGAGGGCGCGCTCCACCTCTGCGGCGGCGTTCTCGGTCTTGCGGACATAGGTATGGGGATCGGGCCCCTTTCGCCCGGTGTAGATAGCGCGCCATCCCTCGCCGACCGACTCGAACTCTTCCCCCCGATGCAACTGGACCACCTCTTCGGCCGACTCGCCGGGAGCGACGATGCTCGTCAGCTCGGTGGCGCCGAAGAGCTTCGCCCAGCGCTCGGCGTTCTGTTCGACCGCCAGCAGCGCCTTCTCCAGCGCGTTCACCGTGGGGGAGATGTTGGGCTCGGTCATCACCCGCATGCGGAGGGGGAACGTCTTCCAGAAGGGGGTCCCCTTGGTGCGGACCGCGCTCGAGTAGGTCTCGGGCAGGAAGAAGGGGAACAGCCAGAGGACCAGGACCGGGCCGCGGCTATAGCGCTGCACGAGCGGCGGCAGCGCCGGCATCCAGCCGGTCTCGGTGAAGATCGGCGAGTCCCCGGCCCTCGCCTGCAGCGGGTATCGGCTGACGTCGAGGGGGAAGGTGAGGGAGTAGGCGACGATGTCGGCGCCGATCGATTCGACCAGCTGGCGCTCGAACGGGAGCGTCTGCTCCGTCAGCCCGTATCGCTGCAAGTTGATACCCAGCGTGTGGCGGCTGTCGTAGATCGAGATCGGCGGGCGGGTGAGAAACGCCTGCAACCTCGGGTCCGACCAGCCGTAGGCGGGCGCCGCGGGGAAGTCGGGGTCCTGGATGAGGATGCCGTTGTGCGCCAGTCGTCCGACGTCGCCCGCCTGTGGGTGCCAGGTGACGTCGTCGAAGTCCTCGCACTCGATGCGGCGCCAGAGGGGCGGCAGCTCTCCCGTCGCTCCCGGATGGTCGGCCAGCGGGGCGATTGAGGTGGGCCGATCGGGATCGGAGCGGTCGATGAAGGCGACTTCCGGTTCGGCGAGGCGGTAGAAGGAGGCGATTTCCTCGAGGAAGGCCCCTACCGAGTTCGTCCCGTGGCGGGTGTGGGTGAAAATCCTTTCAGGGTCGAAGGCGATCTCGACTTCGGTCCCCACCAGGGCGTCGACCCAGTCGTGGC
>JALYWY010000077.1 GCA_030852475.1 Actinomycetota bacterium
CTCGGGCGTCGCCATCGGGATCACGATCAGCAGGTTCGCCAGGCGCTTGCCGGCGAAGCGGTGGCGGACCAGGGCGATCGCCATCGCCGTCCCGATTGCCGTCGCGATCACGGTCGTGAAGGCCGCCAGGCGCAGGCTCGTGAAGAGGGAGTCGTTGAGTTCTGGGATGTCGAACATCGTCCGCCAGTACTCGAGGGTGAAGCCGTTGCCGAGGGCGAAGGTGAGTTTGTCTTTCGGGGTGTCGCCGAAGGAGAAGACCGCCACGACGACGATCGGGATCAGCATGTAGGCGACCGCCAGCACGGCGTAGATCGGCAGCGCGTTGCGCCGCAGCCAGGCCCAGGCTCTCGCCGGGGCGCTCATTTCGCCTCCTCGTCTTCGTCGCCCATGAACGCCTCGGTCCCGGCAAAGCGGATGTAGATGAGAACCACGCCGAGGATCAGCGCCATCATCAGGAACGAGAGCGCCGCCGCTTCGGGGTAGGCGCGCTGGTTCAGGTAGAGCGACTGGATCACGTTGCCGATCATCGACTGGCCGGTCCCGCCCAGTAGCTCGGCGTTGATGTAGTCGCCGAAGGCGGGGATGAAGGTGAGCAGCACGCCGGCGACGATCCCCGGCATCGTCAGCGGCAGCGTCACTTTGAGGAAGGCGGTGCGCGAGGACGAATAGAGGTCCTTGGCCGCCTCTACCAGCCGCAGGTCGAGCCGCTCCAGGTTCGCGTAGAGCGGCAGGATCATGAACGGGAGGAAGTTGTAGGTGAGCCCGGCGATCACCGCCCCGGAGGTCGCCAGCACCCGCCCGTCGCCCGGCGTCAGCGAGAGCGTCTGCAGGACGCTGACCACCGGGCTGTCGTCGCTGAGGATCGTCTTCCAGGCGATCGTCCGGATCAGGTAGGTGGTGAAGAAGGGGGCGATCACCGCGAACAGCAGCAGCACCTTGAAGCGGCCGGCGCGGAAGGCGATCGCGTAGGCGAGCGGGTAGCCGATCAAGAGCGCCAGCAGCGTCGCCGTGCCGGCGTAGAAGAAGGAGCGGAGGATCTGCTCCTCGTGGCCGGAGAGCGCGTTGGGGAAGTTCTCGAAGGCCCAGGTGAGCTCGAACCCGCTCCTCGCCGAGCCGGAGTACAGCGACAGTTCGCCCATGAAGTACATGGGCACGACGAAGAAGAAGAGAAGCCAGAGCAGGCCTGGTCCCAGAAGCCAGTAGGGGACCAGGCGCTGCTTCAAGCTCCTCATCGGATCAGCCGGTCAGCACGTTCTGCCAGGCTTCTTCGACCCCTTCGACGTCATCGGGGGGAGAGACCTGGGTAGAGCACTCTTTCTGGAACTCGGGGGTCGGGAAGACGAGTGGGTCTTTCGCCAGTTCGGGACTGACCAGCTCTTTCACCCCTTCCACCGGCGGGATGTAGGTGATGTATTCGGCTAGGTCAGCCGCCACTTCGGGCTCGTAGACGAACTCCATCCAGCCCAGCGCCGCCGCCGTGTTGGGGGCGCCGACTGGGATCACCATGTTGTCCGACCAGAGCACGCAGCCCTCGGCCGGCATGATCCATTCGGCGTTTTTGTTGCTGATGATCGAGGCGTCTCCCGACCAGCCGATCGCGGCGACGATGTTGCCGGCGTTCAGTTCTTCGTTGTAGTTGTTGCCGGTGAAGCTGCGGATCTGACCGGAGTCGGCGGCCGAGTCGATTTTTTCGATCGCTTTTTCCCAGTCTTCGTCGCTCGCCTCATCCGGGTCGACGCCTTCTCCCTTCATCACCAGGGCGACGCTGTCCCGCATCTCTTCGAGCATCGTCACCTTGCCCTTGTATTTCGGGTCGAAGAGGTCGTTGACCGATTTGATCTCCGGCGCCTTCGATTTGTCGACCCAGATCCCGGTCATCCCGCTCTGCCAGGGGATCGAGAATTTGCGGCCAGGGTCGAAGGAGGGGTCGCGCAGGCTCGAGACCATGTTTTCGAACACGGTCGGCAGGTCGCCGGGGTTGATTTTCTGCAGGAACCCTTCGTCGTACATCAGTTTCGCCATCCAGTCGGTGACGACGAAGATGCTGCGACCGCCGGAATCTCCCTGTTCGAGCTGCAGTTCCATCTTCCCGAGGAAGTCGTTGTTGTCGTTGACGTCCTCGATGTATTTGACGTTGACGCCGGTCTCGTTTTCGAACTCGGCGACGGTCCCTTCTTTGCCCGGGTCGATGTAGCCGGGCCAGTTGGAGATCGTCAGATCGCCTTTGACCGGGCCCGCTTCGGCCGTGGTTGCGTCCTCGCTACTGCCTCCGCCGCCTCCGCCGCCCCCACCGCAGGCCACGAGGCCGAGCGAGAGGGCGAGCACGGCGACCGCCGCGACCACCCGTCCCCATGCCCTGCCTGGTCTCAATCCCTCCGTTGCCATCCGACTCACCCTTTCTGTAGTGCCTCGACTCCCGGGCCTTCACCACCGTTTACGGAGGCTCCGTCCCCGGCGGATCCATCGACTGGTGACTCACGCACGACGTGCATGTGCTCGGGCTCCCAGCTCAGCTCCACACGCGCGCCGCCGCCGGGCAACCGCTACCGCTCGGCCTCGCTCGCGTTGGGGACGAGAACGGTCATCCGCACCCCCTCTTCGAGCCCGACGACGATCTGCGTCGCGGTCCCGAGGTAGAGCGAGCTCTCGACCACGCCCTCGACCCGCGGCGAGCCGTTGCTCGCCGGCTGTCCCTCCCCGGCCTGGGTGACCTGAAGCTTCTCGGGCCGGACCACGGCGGCGCACTCTTCGCCGCTCGTCAGACCGGCGGTCTCGGTGCTGATCTCCGGACCGCTGTGCAGCCGCACCCGGCCGCTGCTGACGACGGTCGCCGGCATCAAGTTGGAGACGCCGATGAAGCCGGCGACGAAGGTGGTCGCGGGGCGCTCATAGACGTCCTCCGGCGGCGCCACCTGTTCGATCCGGCCACGGTTCATCACCGCGATCCGGTCGCTCATCGTCAGCGCCTCCTCCTGGTCGTGGGTGACGTAGACGAAGGTGATCCCGACCTCGCGCTGGATCCGCTTCAGCTCGACCTGCAGGCCCTTGCGCAGTTTCAAGTCCAGCGCTCCGAGCGGCTCGTCGAGGAGGAGGACCTTGGGCAGGTTGACGAGGGCACGGGCGAGGGCGACCCGCTGCTGCATCCCGCCCGAGAGCTGCGAGGGCTTGCGTTTCGCGTGCGAGGCGAGGCCGACGCGCTCGAGCTCGGCCTTGACCCGCTCGGCGATCTCGTCCTTGGCGACCTTCTTGCGCTTCAGCCCGAAGGCGACGTTGGCCTCGACGCTGAGGTGGGGGAAGAGGGCGTAGCTCTGGAAGACGGTGTTGGTCGGCCGCTTGTGCGGCGGCAGCTGGGCGACGTCCTCGCCCTCGATCCGGATCTCCCCCTCGTCGGGGCGCTCGAAGCCGGCGATCATCCGCAGCGTCGTCGTCTTGCCGCAGCCGCTCGGGCCGAGCAGGGTGAAGAACTCTCCCCGCGCCAGCTCGAGGCTGAGGTCGTCGACCGCAGCCAGCTCGCCGAAGCGCTTGGTCACGCTTCGCAGCTCGACGCTCGGGGCTTCTCCGTGTGCGTCCATCAAAGAACTACGGCTCTCCTCTCCGGTGTGCGCTCCGTACCCGGATGCGCAGCTATGTACCAGCGACGGTAAGCCCCGCTGGAGGGGCGCGCAAGGGGCGGATGTCCTAAAAGCACAGGAGTAACTTGTACTCAATGTACAAGTCCTTCGCCAGTCCTTGACCCAAAGACCACTTGCCAATGTTGGATTCTGGCTCTAGCTTTATCCATAACGTCGTAACCGGAGAGGAGAGCCCCATGGCCACCGCGTCGCAGGCCCCAGCAGGAACCGATCTCCAGCAGATGGCACGGCGCCACCTCTGGATGCACTTCTCGCGGATGGGCGGCTACGGCCCCGACCACGAGATCCCGATCATCACCCGGGCCGAGGGCTGCTACGTCTACGACGAACACGGCAACCGCTACCTCGACGGTCTCTCCGGCCTCTTCTGCGTCAACGCCGGCCACGGCCGCACCGAGTACGGCGAGGCCGCCGCCCGCCAGGTCGAAGAGCTCGACTTCTACACGCTCTGGAGCTACGCCCACCCGAAGGCGATCGAACTCGCCTCGCGGATCGCCTCGCTGGCGCCGGGGGACCTCAACCGCGTCTTCTTCACCTCCGGCGGCTCGGAGGCGGTCGAGTCGGCGCTGAAGCTCTCACGCAACTACCACCGCATGCACGGCAAAGGCCAGAAGCACAAGGTGATCGCCCGCGAGGTCGCCTACCACGGCACCTCCTTCGGGGCGCTCTCGGCGACCGGGATCACCGAGCTGCGCAGCCAGTTCGAGCCGCTGACGCCGGGCGGCTGCCACGTCCCGAACACCAACATCTACCGCTGGCCCGAGGACCGCGACCCGCTCTGGGCGGCCGACGCGATCGAGGAGCGGATCGTCTTCGAGGGACCGGAGACCGTCGCCGCGGTGATCCTCGAGCCGGTCCAGAACGCCGGCGGCTGCTTCGTCCCGCCCGACGGCTACTTCCAGCGGGTGCGGGAGATCTGCGACACCTACGACGTGCTGATGATCTCCGACGAGGTGATCTGCGCCTGGGGCCGCCTCGGCCACTACTTCGGCTGCGAACGCTTCGACTACGTCCCCGACCTGATCACGGTCGCCAAGGCGCTGACCTCGGCCTACGCGCCGATGGGCGGGGTGATCGCCTCCGACAAGGTCGCCGAGCCGTTCATGGAGGGCAACGCCTCCTTCGCCCACGGCTTCACCTTCGCCGGCCACCCGATCGCCTCGGCGATCGCGATGGCCAACCTCGACGTCTTCGAGCGCGAGGACCTCTGCGGCCACGTCCTCCGCAAGGAGAGCGAGTTCCGGGGGATGCTGGAGACGCTGCACGACCTCCCGATCGTCGGCGATGTGCGCGGCGCCGGCTTCTTCCACGCGGTCGAGATGGTCAAAGACAAGGAGACGAAGGAGAGCTTCGACGACGAGGAGTCCGAGCGGCTGCTGAGGGGCTTCCTCTCCGGCGAGCTCTACAAGCGCGGGCTGATCTGCCGCGCCGACGATCGCGGCGACCCGGTGATCCAGCTGGCGCCGCCGCTGATCTCCGACACCGAGCAGTTCGAAGAGATCCACGACGTCCTTCGTGACGTGCTCACGGAGGCGTGGGAGCAAGTGGTCCGCTGACGGCGGGCCGCTAGGAGCCGATCGTGCTCACCGTCCAGAGCCTGCTCGACGAGCTCGACCTCGAGCTCGCGGCCGGCAGCCAAGGGGCCGCGGCGCCGGTGCGCTGGGTCCATATTTCCGAGCTGCAGGATCCGACGCCCTGGCTCTCGGGCGGCGAGCTGATGCTGACGACGGGGATCCCGCTCGACACCGCGGCGAAGCAGCGCGCCTTCGTCCGCATCCTCGCCGACCGCAACCTCGCCGGGCTCGGGTTCGGTACCGGGTTCAGCCACAAATCGCTGCCCAAAGCGCTGGTCGACGAGGCGAAGAAGCGCGACTTCCCGCTCTTCGAGGTGCCCTACTCGGTGCCGTTCATCGCGATCACCGAGAAGGCCTTCACCCGCCTTGTCAACGAGCAATACGAGGTGCTGCAGCGGGGGATCGCGATCCAGCGGCGGCTCGAGCGGCTGGTCCTGGAGGAGCGCGGGCTGGAGGAAATCACCGCCACCATCGCTTCCGCCGTCGGCGGCACCGTGGCGGTGCTGGACGGACGCGGCGAGCGCCTGGCCGGCAAAGGGTTCCGCCGCCAGCTCTCCACCGAGGCGGTCTCGCTGATCCGCAAAGAAGCGCTCAGCCACGCCGGCGACGGCCATCCCTTCGTCCCCTCGCACCCGAGCGTTGCCGGGCGGGCGCTGGCCCACCCGGTCATCTCCCCCGGCGGCGGTCCGCCGCAGGCCTGGGTGGTGATCGTCCGCGACTCCGGCGGGCTCGGCGACTTCGAGCGGCTGATCCTGCAGCAGGCGGTCGCGGTGGTGGCATTGGAGCTGATGCGCCGCCGGGTCGCGCGCGAGACCGAGCGGCGGCTGGCCGGCGACGTCGTCGCCGCGGCGCTCGGTGGGCGGATGGATCCGACCGAGCTGCGGCGCCGGCTGGAGCCCTTCGGGATCGGCGAGGAGGCGGCGGTGCTCGTCTTCCAGCTCGACGACCCCGGTGAGGCGGCTGCAACGCTGGAAGCGGCGCTGACGGCCGATGCCTGCGCGGGTGTAGTCGCGCCCCACTCGATCGGCGGCCGTGAACTGCTTTGCGCCGTCGTCGACTGTGCCGACCGCGACCCGATCGACGTCGCCAC
>JALYWY010000216.1 GCA_030852475.1 Actinomycetota bacterium
CTGCCGAGCAGGACGTAGAGGAGGATCAGCTGCAGGCGGACGGCGTCGGTGGGGCTGGCGCCGGCGAGGAGCATCCCGACCATCGTGCCGGGGAAGAAGATCAGGCCGGTGGTCTTGGTCGAGTCGACGAGGGCGATCATCCCCGAGCGCAGGGCGCGGCGGACGGTCGGCGCCGCGGCTTCGCGGGCGGTGGCGCCGAGCGCGAGCGTCGCCTCGATCCGCGCCCGCGCGTCGGCCATCTCGTCGCCGAGGCGGTTGAGGGCGACGGCCGAGGCGGTCATCGCGTTGCCGATCACCATGCCACCGACCGGGACCAGGTAGCGCGGGGTCGGCTCGAAGATCCCGAGGGCGACGACGAGGCCGAGGGTGCCGGCGCCGGCCAGCGCCAGCGCGATCAGCAACGGCCCGAAGGAGCCCGGGACCCTGGCGGCGCGGTGGCGCGCGGTGATCGCCCCGAACAGGACCATCACCGCCAGCAGCGCCAGCACCAGCCAGATCGTGTCGGCGTCGAAGATCAGCTTGATCGCGTAGCCGACCAGAGTCAGCTGGACGATCGAGCGGGCGGTGGCGACGACGATGTCGCGCTCGAGGTCGGCCCGCTGCCAGGCGGAGATCGCCGCCGCCAGCGCGACCAGGACCAGCGAGGCCGCGACCTGCCAGAGCTCGACGTGGATCGAGGTGCTCACGCGGGCATCTCCAGCACCCGGTCCCCCAGGCGCCGCGCCTGCTCGGGGTCGTGGCTGACGAGGACGATCGAGACCTCCTGCTCCCGCCGCAGCTCCGCCAGCGCCGCCTCGACCTGGTCGCGGGCGGCGTGGTCGAGGGCCGAGGTCGGCTCGTCGAGGAGGAGGACGGACGGGCGCTGGGCGAGCGCCCGCGCCAGCATCGCCCGCTGCTGCTCGCCGACCGAGAGCTTGGCGACGTCGCGGGCGGCGAAGGAAGGATCGAGGCCCGCCCGCGGCAGCGTGACCTCGCAATCGAGCGGCTCCCCGGCCAGCTCGGCCGCATAGCGGAGGTTCGACTCCACCGTCCCCTCCAGCAGGGCCGGCAGCTGCGGGACCAGGGAGACCTCGCGGCGCAGCGTCAGCGGCTCGCAGCCGGCGAGCGGCCGGCCGCGGTAGGAGATCTCCCCGCGGTCGGGGTCGGCGAGCCGGTTCAGCAGCCGCAGCAACGACGACTTGCCGGCGCCGGAGGGACCGACGATCGCCGTCGAGCCCTCGGCGATCTCGGCGCTGAAGCCGTCGAGGACGGCGCGGCCGCCGCGATCCAGCCCCACCTCTCGCAGCTCGAAGAGCACCGCGGCATGATCTCACCGGGGGCCGGCGCAAGATGCCTCCCGTCGTGCCCGCCTCTATGGGAGCGAGGGCGTTTGGTTGAAAGAATCCGGGTAGGTGATTTCGGCGAATGGCTAGAGCGATTTGGAGCGGAACGATCAGCTTCGGGCTGTTGAACGTGCCCGTGCGCATGTACAGCGCCGTGGCGCGCCGCAATATCGCCCTGCGCGAGATCCGCGAGTCCGACAACGCCCGGATCAAACACCGCCGCGTCGCCGAAGGAACCGACGAGGAGGTTCCCTACGAGAACATCGTCAAGGCCTACGAGCTCTCCCCCGGCCAGTACGTGCCGCTGGGCAAAGAGGAGATGGCGGCGCTGGCGCCGGAGAAGACCCGCGCGATCGACGTCCAGGACTTCGTCGACATCGAGGAAATCGACCCGATGTACTTCGACAGCCCCTACTACCTCGGCCCGGCCGACGGCGCCGAGAAGGCCTACTCGCTGCTCGCCGCGGCGATGGAAAACAGCGGCAAGGCCGCGATCGCCCGCTTCGTCTTCCGCAACAAAGAGCACCTCTCGGCGATCCGCGCCTCCGACGGGGTCCTCACCCTGACCACGATGCGCTTCCACGACGAGGTCGTCCCGGCCGACGAGCTCGACGTCCTTCCCGACAAGAAGCAGAAAGTCGCCAAACGCGAGCGGGAAATGGCCGAGCAGCTGATCGACTCGCTCAGCACCGAGTTCGAGCCGAACCAGTACCGCGACGAGTACCGCGAGCAGCTGCTGGCGCTGATCGAAAAGAAGGCTGAAGGCAAGGAGATCGTCGCGCCCGAGGCCGAGGAACCGAAAGCGACCAAAGCTCCCGACCTGATGGCGGCGCTGGAGGAAAGCATCGCCGCGGTCAAAGACAAAGGCAAAGGCGCGAAAAAAGAGAAACCGGCGAAAGGCAAAGCCGCCGGCAAGGGCAAATCGAAATCCAAATCGAAAAGCTCTTCGCGCTCCAAAGCCAAAGCAAAAGCCTCGAAATAGGTCGTAGGCCGTGGGCGAGACCCGGCAGGTCGAGGTCGAAGGCAAGGAGCTGCGGCTCACCAACCTCGACAAGGTGCTCTACCCGAAGGCCGGGTTCACCAAGGGCGAGATGGTCGACTACTACGCCAAGGTGGCGCCGGCGATCGTCCCCCACCTCAGCGGCCGCGCGGTGACGCTGCGGCGGTTCCCGGAAGGGGTCGACGATCTCGACGCGGCGTTCTTCGAGAAGCGCTGCCCGAAGCACCGGCCGAAATGGGTGAAGACGACGCGGGTCAAAGCCGGTCCGCGAGCGGGCGAGATCGACTTCTGCGTCTGCGACGGGGTGCCGACCCTGGTCTGGATGGCGCAGCTGGCGGCGATCGAGCTGCACCCCTCGCTCTCGCTCGGGCGCAAGCACAGCCAGCCGACCGTGGTCGCCTTCGACCTCGACCCCGGCCCGCCGGCCGACATCGTCGACTGCTCGCGGGTGGCGCTGCGCCTGCGCGAGGTGCTCGCCCAGCTCGAGCTCGAGTGCTTCGCGAAGACCTCCGGCTCGAAGGGCATGCAGCTCTACGTCCCGCTCAACACCAAGACCTCCTACGAGGAGACGCGGCCCTTCGCCCAGGCGCTGGCGCAGCTGATCGCCAAGCAAGACCCGGAGAGCATCCTCGCGAAAATGGGCAAAAAGACCGACCGCAGCGGCAAGGTCTTCATCGACTGGTACCAGAACAACGAACGCAAAACGACGATCTCCGTCTACTCCCTCCGCGCCCGCGAGCACCCCACCGTCTCCACCCCGATCACCTGGGAGGAGGTCGAGAAGGCCGCCGAGTCAGGCAAGGGCGACCACCTCGTCTTCGAAGCCGGCGACGTGCTGGAGCGGATCGAGGAGCACGGCGACCTCTTCGCGCCGGTGCTGGAGCTGAAGCAGAAGCTGCCGGAGACGTAGGTCCGCCGGTAGCTACTCCATCAAGCGAAACCAGTCGCGAACGGTCAACTGCAGTCGAACGACCTCGTCCTCCGCTAACGGACTGCAATGCGCAATAGGGCCCCTCAACGTGTTGAGGCTCGTCATAACTTTCTCAACAGCTTTCTGGCTAGAAAAGATCGACCCGAACACTCCCCAGTTGGTCTTAATAATCTCTCCGAGCTCGCCAAAGGTAGTGAAGGCAATCGGCTCTGCCGACCGCGGCGTCATCCCTGAATCAATCTCACGTTTTCGTCGTTTCTCTGCGTCTTCACGGATCTTGTCAGGTACACGCCCCTCCTCTTTCCACCACTCCTGACCATCTTCTGCTTCGAGAGAGTCCGAAATGAGTCGGCGAATCGCCGTCTCCAATGAGTAAAAGACCTCATAGTGAGGCGCCATTGCTGCAGCCTCCGAGCGGATATCACTCTCGATCTGAGGGTAGTACGCCTCATCGGCCTCGATCGATTTCTTGTGTCCCCTTCTTAGGTTGAGAGCGTGCCTAACCTCAACCTCGTCAAGATCACTCTCCAAGAGAAGATTCGTCATACCAAACAACTTGATTACTTCCAGAGTGGGAGGCACGTCTAATCCTCGGTCAGTAAGTGCTCACGTAAGCTTTTGAAAATTGCGTTGAAAACAGTGATGTCAGACGTCGATGGTAGATGCAGGTTGATCGTGTAGCCGAGACTTAGGCCAGATATCGCGGTCCCTTTTGCCAAGTCTTTCCCGTTAGCCGATTCTGGCTGGGGCTCTGAAGTGATTTCTGCTTCCGTTAGGTCAAATCGAGCAACTTCCTTCAAGGCCTTGAAGGAGCCGATGATTGACCTGACGGTACTTGAGCCTTCTTCATATCCAGTGACCTGAACCACAAGACCTTTGAGATCAGCGTCTTTAGCGTCATGAACATGTTCATTGACCTGATATAGGGCCTGATAGCCAATTCGCAGAGCCTGCGCCGCTGCGGCACCTGAAACCTCCGGGCTTCCTCGGAATTTTTTATATAGATCAGTAGGCGCCCCATCGCTTCCCAAGAAGCCGATCCTCTTCAAAAAAGGGATAAGTGGCTTCGGCCCCCCGCCCTTCATATCCAAGGTGGTAGCAAGGTAGTCCTGCGTGAAACGTTCTGGGGTCGATGCTTGTTTGATTTTGCCGAGAACAGTTTTGATCTGTCCATAGGACGGCACATATGGAAGGGGTTTCTCTGCCATCTGGCTCTCCCTAAACGCTCTTCTTGAGTTCTACCTTCAGCTATAGCGCTTCAGGCGGACGCCATCGATGCAGCAGTCGTATTCGGCTCTAGTCGAGCTGCTGGCGAACTACCGGTTGCCGCGTTGCCCTGACCTCGTCGAGCCGGCGGACCGGGGTCGTGTAGGGGGCGCTCTTGGCCAGCTCGGGGTCCTCCTCGGCCTCGGCGAGGATCTGCTCGATCGCCTCGGCGAAGGCGTCGAGGCTCTCCTTGGTCTCGGTCTCGGTCGGCTCGACCATCAGCGCCTCGTCGACGAGGAGCGGGAAGTAGACGGTCGGCGGGTGGAAGCCGAAGTCGAGCAGGCGCTTGGCGAGGTCGAGGGTGGCGAGGCCCAGCTCGCGTTTCATCGGCTTGCCGGAGAGGACGAACTCGTGCATGCAGTGGCGGTCGAAGGCGATCGGCAGGCGCTCGCCGGCGCGGCCCTCGGCGAGGCGCGCCTTCAGGTAGTTGGCGTTCAGCACGGCGGTCTCGGAGGCCTCGGTGAGGCCGTCGCCACCGAGGCTGAGGATGTACGCGTAGGAGCGGACGAAGACGCCGAAGTTGCCCTGGAAGCCGCGCAGGCGGCCGATCGACTTCGGGCGGTCGTAATCGAGGTCGAAGCTCGGGCCGTGGCCGTTGGAGGCCTCGCGGCGGACCACCT
>JALYWY010000118.1 GCA_030852475.1 Actinomycetota bacterium
CGATCGGCTGCACGATCTGCCGCGGCTGCCAGCTCGACACCTGCCACGTCGGCATCGCGACCCAGATCGAGACCCCCGAAGAGGCGGAGGCCCACGGCCTGAAGAAGTTCACGCCGCAGGAGGTCGACCGCGCCGCCGAAAGCTGCGCCCGCTTCTTCGCCTCGATGGGCGAGGAGGTCAAGCAGGTGGTGGCCTCGCTCGGCTACGAGCGCGCCCAGGATCTGGTCGGCCGCTACGACCTGCTCGAGCAGGTGGCGATGAAGGACCGGATCGACCTGACGCCGCTGATCGAGCCGCTGGAGGAGCACCTCGACCTCGAACCGCTCGACCTGCCGGTGGCCGAAGAGGCCGAGGCGCGGGCCGAAGCCGGCCTCGTCGTCGCTCGGCCGATCCGGATGGAGGCGAAGCAGGCCTCCAGCGAAATCGCCGCGCTGGCGCCGGAAGTCTGCGGCGGCAACAGCGTCCGCAGCCAGTTCCCGCGGGCGACCGACGCCAATGATCGCGTGCTCGGCACCGAGCTGGCGGGGGCGCTGGCGCGCTGGCGGATCTTCGACGGCGGCCCCGCCGGGGAGGAAGGCGACGAATTGGCGAGCCTCGAGTTCAACGGCGGCTCGGTCGCCGGCCAGGGGCTGGGAGCGTTCAACTCCTACGGCGTCAACATCCGCATCGAGGGCGGTGCCCAGGACGGCGTCGGCAAGACGATGCTGGGCGGAAAGATCGCGATCCTCAAGGGCAAGGGCGCGAAGGGCAAGCGCCTCAACGGCTCCGTCGGCAAGTCCTTCGCCTACGGCGCCCAGCGCGGTAAGCTCTACGTCCAGGGCTCGGCCGACTCGCGCTTCTGCATCCGCCTCTCCGGCGCCGACGTGGTGCTGGCGGGCGAGCCCGAGGGGCTAATCGACGACAGCCGCGGCGCCCTCGCCGATCGCGCCAACGCCAAGGGCTTCGCCTTCGAGTACATGACCTCGGGGCGGGCGATCGTCCTCGGCGACATCGGCCCCTGGGCCTGCGCCGGGATGACGGGAGGCCGCGTCTACGTCCGTCACAACGCCTTCGGCATCGACCGCGCCGCGATCGAACGCCGCCTCGGCAAAGGCGCCAAAGTCGAACTCAAGGACCTCGACGCCGAGGCCCTGATCGACATCGACGACCTCCTCAACGGCTACGCCGAAGAGCTCCGCGCCACCGGCCAGGACGACGAGGCCCAGCGCGTCCTCGACCTGGCCGCCGACGCGACGAGCAACTTCCTGATGATCGTGCCGTTGAAGGTCCAGGCGGACCCGAGCATCAGTACGGAGTGATTTAGGAGCCAGAGGGAGGCGCGAGCCTCCCTCTGGCTGATGCCTCAATCACAGCGGTGTTCTTTTTGTTCGCTATGCGGACATAAGGAACACTGATTTGAATACGGCTACAGAAATACTTTTTCCGGGATTTGCAGGAAGACGCCGAAGGTCATCGGTTGTCTCTGCTTAGCTGGAAAAGCCGCCCGGGAGTTCACGCGGGCGGCTGGTGGGCCGAGCGCCCCCTAGGTCTCCGCTGGTGCGCGTCGATGGCCTAGGGGGCGCGACCTTTGCTGACTTAGATCAGCGTGACATATCTGAATGGAGGCTTGTACTACACCTCTACGTTCAGGCAGCACATTGCAGATTTTGCATGCAGATTTTGCGTCTACTTGAGGTTGGCTCTATAGAGATGACTTGACTTTAACTCTGAGGAGCTTTTCCTTCCAGCCGATCCGCGATCGCTCGCACCTCCTGCAGCAGCCCGTCCAGCATGCGCTCGGTGTCGGAGTGGATGCGCCACTCGGTCAGGCGGCGCTCGGCGGTTAGGTCGTCGAGGCGCTGTTCGAGGGTGGTGGTGCGGTCCTCGAGGCGGCGGATGGAGCGGTCGGTGCGCTTTTGGGATTTGCGGATGCGGGTTTTGACGTAGCGGCGGAGGTCCTCCTGCATCGTGTCGAGCTCGCGGCGGATGTCGCTGTTGAGGGGCGCGTTCTGCTCGTCGAGCATCTGCTCGACGCCGCGGCGAACGCGCTCGATCTCGGCGTGGAGCTCGGCGCGGGCCCGCTCGGCGGAGGCCGCGATCGACTCCTCGCCCGAGGGGCGTCCGGGATCGTCAGGGGGAGTGCTCACCAGCCCGCATCGTAGGTATGGGGGTGGCTGGAAAAGCCGAGCTGGCGCCGAATCCGTCTATGTCCTCGATATGCGGGGACTGAGACGGATTCGCGAAGGTCAGGCCTGCAGCAGGTAGAGGCGGTAGCGGCCGATCGTCAGTTCGTCGTCGGCTCTCAGCTCTCCCCAGTCGATCTTGCGGCCGTTGACCAGGACGCCGTTGAGGCTGCGGTCGTCGAGGATCCGGGGCGGCTTGTCGGACTCGATCGCGACCATCGCGTGACGGCGGGAGACGCTCGGGTCGTCGAGGCAGATCTCGGCCGTGTCGCAGCGGCCGATCCGGCTCCAGCCTGGCTTCAGCGGAAAGGTGACGACATCGCCGCGCTCGCGGGTCGCCAGGTGGAAGCCCGGCTCCGTCAGCCTTGCGCGTGCCTCCTCCAGCCACCCCGGTGGCTCCCGCTCCGCCGTGAGCGCGAATTCCTTCGTCGGCGATCCGTGTTCCTGCAGCGACGAAAAGATCGAGTCGCGGCGGAAGCGCGCCGCCCCGCAGCTAGAGCACTCCGGCAGCTCGTCGGTCTCCCGCAGCGCAAGCTGGGTGCCGCAAACGAGGCAGAAGTACGTCCCCTCTCCAGGCATGGAGCCGGTCGCGTAAGCCTCACCGGCCGGAGTGGTGCCGGCGATCTCGAAAATGGGAAAACTCTCCTTCCTGACTGGTCCAAATCGATACTAGACCCGGGCCGGCCCCCTGTCACTCGAAATCCCTCCACCGGTCCTTCGCCCTGGCGACATCTAGAATCCGCGCCCCGATGGGCCCCCTCAGCGCTGAAATCGAGATCGACGTCTCCCGCGAGCGGCTTTTCGCGACCCTTGCCGACCTCGCCGCTCGTCCCTCCTTCACCGACCACTTCCTCACCGACTTCCACCTCACCCGGATCGACCCCCAGGGGGTGGGGGCGGGGGCGCGGTTCCGCGCCAATGGCCCGCTGCGCAAGGTGTGGATGGATACGACGATCGTCGCCGTGGAGGAGCCGTTCCGGATCGTCGAGGAAGGCCGCGGCGGCCGCGGCAACCGGATCCGCAGCCACACCGTCTGGGAGCTGACGGAGGCTTCGGGCCGCCTCACCGCCGTCCGCGTCTCCCATTGGACCGAGCCGGCGGCGATCGACCGCGTCCTCGAGCTGCTCAGCCTGGGCTCGGTCTGGCAGGCCCGCGGCTGGCGCCAGGCCCTGCGCCGCCTCCGCGACAACCTCGAGGCCGATCAGCCGGCGGTCGAGCGGATCGCGGTCGCCGGCGGCAACCGGTACGCGACGGGCATCCCCTAGGTCTATATAGACTCCCCGCCGCGATGTCCCCGCACCGCCGCCCCATCTTCTCGCTGCTCGCGCTCGTAGCGCTGCTCGCGCTTGCCGTCGGCGTTTCCGCCTGCGGCTACGAGAGCGACGCCCACGAGGTGGAGGAGGGTGCGCCGGTCGAGGTCGGCGAGCTGCACTACAACGTCACCTTCTCGCGCTACCTCAACCCGAACGATCCCGAGGACGCCGCCTACCTCGAGGGCCAGCCGGAAGCGCCCGAGGGCTCGAGCTACTTCGGCGTCTTCTTCGAAATCCAGAACGAGACCGACCACGTGCAGCCGCTGCCGGAGACGCTGACGATCACCGACACCGCCGACCAGGAGTACGAGGTGCTCGAGAGCGAGAGCATCTTCGCGCTGCCGCTGGGCGGCGAAGTCGAAGCCGAAGAACAGGTCCCGGTCCTCGACTCGCCGGCGCAGCTGGGCGCGATCGAAGGCTCCGTCGCGATCTTCCTGCTCCCGGCCGAAGCTTCCGAGAACCGGCCGCTGATCCTCCACATCCCTCCCCCGGAGGAGGGCGAGGAGGGCGGCGAAGTGACGCTCGACCTCTAGAGGCCCGCCGAGAGGACTTCGGAGGCGATCGGCGCCGCGACTTCGCCGCCTGAGGCTTCCGCTTCGATCAGCAGCACCCCGACCGCCAGCCGCGGTTTTTCCGCCGGGGCGAAGGCGGTGAACCAGGCGTCCTTGATCTGGACCGGGTTCTCGGATTCCTCTTCGCCCGGTTTGGGGCCCAGCTCCGCGGTTCCGGTCTTCCCGGCCACCTGGGCCTCGGAGATCGCGCCGGCGGCGCCGGTCCCTTCGGTGATCACGCCGACCATCAGTTCGGTCAGTTCGTCGGCCACCTTCTTCGACATCACCCGCACCGGCTCGGGGTCGGGTCGCAGCTTTTTGTTGAGGACGATCGAGGTCGGCAGGCGGACGCCGCCGTTGGCCACCGCCTGCGAGACGCTTGCCATCTCCAGCGGCGTCGCCAGCACTTCTCCCTGGCCGATCGCCGAGACGCCGAGGTCGATTTCTTCGCCGATCTCGGTCGGGATCGTCGATTCCTCCGGTTCGACTTCGCGGACGATCTGCGGCGCGTAGAGGCGCGGCGGTTCGTTGAAGCCGAACTTCTCGGCGGTTTCGACCAGCTTGTCGTTGCCGACGGCCGGTCCGAGCGGGGCGAAGACGGCGTTGCAGGAGTGGGCGAAGGATTCGCGGAAGGTGCCGCCGCAGAACTCGCCGTTGGCGTTGTAGATGAAGCGGCCGCCGACGTTGATGCCGTCGCTGATTTCGAACTCGTCGTCCATCGAGACCGCCCCCGATTCGAGCGCGGCGGCCGTGGTCACGACCTTGAAGGTCGAGCCCGGCGGCTGGGGGGCCGAGAAGGCCTGGCCCGCCAGCGCCCGCACGTCGCCGTTGCGCGTGTCCAGCACCGCGACGCCGCCGGAGCGACCGGCCAGCGCGGCGACGGCCGCCTCCTGCAGGTCGGGATCGATCGTGGTTTTCACCGGCGCCCCCGGCCGCGGTTTCGATTTGGCCAGGGTGCGGACCGAGGATCCGTCCGCGGAGACGGCCAGCAGGGAACCGCCGGGCTTGCCGGCGAGGCGGGTGTTGAAGGCGCGCTCGAGGCCGCTGATCCCGACCGGGGCTTCCGGCGAGAAGCCGCGGCGGGCGAGCTTGGCGAGTTCCTCTTCGGAGGCTTCGCCGATTTCCCCGGTGACGTCGATCGCGGCGCTGCCGAGCGGGTGTTCCCGTTCTTCGGCCGGCCCCTCGGCCAGCGGCGTCCCGTCCCGCGCCAGGATCGGCGCCCGTTCGGCCAGCTCGACGTCCGCCGCCAGTTCCTCACCCTCCTCGAGGCCGGGAAAGGCGAGGCTCTCGTCCCATTCGATGCCGCCGTCGACGAACGGCAGCTCGACCTCGGCTTCGACCTGGCCGAAGGCGACCGTGGAGATCGTCATCTCCACCGGCACGGTCTTGCCCGCGCCGGTCTCCTCGGCATCGCCGGCGGAGCCGGCTTCGACCCCGCTCACCGTCGCCACCTGCTGGGCTTCGCGGTAGGCCTGTTCGAATTCCTTGCGGGTGACCCGCGCCCGCGAGGCTTCGTTCAGCTCCCCGTACATGCCTTTGAAGTTGCGCGCTTCCCAGGCCTCGGCGTAGCGGTTGGCGGCGTCCTTCTCCGGCTCTCCGGGGGAACCGGTGGCGACGCCGATGACGAACGCGATCAGGGCGACGATCGCCAGCGGCAGGGTGCGGGTGAGGAGACGGCGGCGGCGCTCCCCCTCGGCAGGAAACGAACTCACCAGCGAAAGGTAAAGCAGCGCTTCCCGGCATGCTTCTATTCCCTGCGTGACCGTGTTGGACTGGGCGATCCTGGCCTTCACCTTCGCCCTGGCCCTCTGGGGCTACCGACAGGGTTTGATCGTCGGCGCCCTCACCCTGGTCGGCTTCGGGGTCGGCGCCTTCGCCGGCAGCCGGATCGGGCCGCTGCTGCTGACCGAAGGCTCGCGCTCTCCCTACGCGCCCCTCTGCGCCGCGCTGGGGGCGCTCCTGATCGGGGCCCTGACGGCGGTGACGATGGAGAGCTTCGCCCTGGGGCTGCGGGAAAAGATCGTCCGGCGCCCCTACCTGCACGCGGCGGACGGGGCGGGCGGGGCGGCGCTGATCGCCTCGGTCGCCCTCGGCCTCGCCTGGGTCTTCGGCGCCGTCGTCCTCCACGCACCCTCGACGGCGCAGCTGCGCGCCGACATCCAGCGCTCCGTGATCCTGCGCAGCCTCAACGACGTCCTGCCGCCGACCGGGCCGGTGCTGAACGCCCTCAACCGCGTCGACCCGGCGCCGACGGTGCTGGGCCCGGCCGCGCCGGTGGCGCCGCCGGACGCGAAGATCGCCTCCGACCCCGAGGTGCTGGCGGCGGGGGAATCGGTCGTGCGGGTCCTCAGCACCGCCTGCGGGCTGGGGATCGAGGGTTCGGGATGGGCGGTCGAACCGGGAATCGTCGTCACCAACGCCCACGTCGTCGCCGGCGCCGACGACACGACGGTGACCACGCAGAACGGGGTGGAGCTGGAGGCGACGCCGATCTACTACGAGCCGCGGCAGGACCTGGCGCTGCTGCGGGTGGGGATGTCGCTGCCCCCGTTGCCGATCGACTTCGACCGCGAGCCGGGCGAGAACGGCGCGGTCCTCGGCTATCCCGAAAACGGTCCTTACTCGCTCTCGCCGGCGCGGATCGGCGAGACCCGGGTGACGATCAGCGAGGACTCCTACGGCAACGGGCCGATCGAGCGGACGATCGTGGCGATGAGCGGCATCGTCCGCAGCGGCAACTCCGGCGGCCCGCTCGTCGATCCGGGCGGGCGCGTGGTGGGAACGGTGTTCGCCGCGACCACCAGCGGGCCCAGCGGAGGGTTCGCGATCCCGGCCGAGCAGGTGCGCTCCGCCCTGCGGAAGACCGTCGACGAGGTCGATACCGGCCCCTGCACGGCTTGAGCCCTCAAAAGCCCATCACTTACGTTCAGTAAGCTCGAAAGCGATGGAACAGGTCACTTCGACCCAGGTCCAGGGGGAGGCGCCGGGCGCGGTTTGCCCGCACTTCCACCACGCGATCGAGCTGATCGGCAAGCGCTGGACCGGCGCCATCGTCTGCGCCCTGACCGAACGGCCGATGCGCTACGCGGAGCTCGGCAAGGCGGTCCCGGGCCTCTCCGACCGGCTGCTCTCGCAGCGGCTGCGCGAGCTCGAGGAAGAGGGCCTGGTCGAACGCCAGGTCGAAGCCGGGACGCCGGTGCGGGTCATCTATTCGCTGACGAAGGCGGGGCAGGAGCTCGACCCGGTCCTCAGCGAGCTGAAGTCGTGGGCGAGACGGTGGAAGAAAGCCAGCTGAGCCCAACCGGCGCCGGGCCGCAGCTCCCAGGTCCATTCGCGGTCGGGCGCTACGCGCGCAAGCTGCAGGGATGGATGCGCGAACGCAAGCGCGTGCAGCTGATCGGCGAGGTGACCGGGGTCGGGCGCAGCAAAGTTCAGGCCTATTTCGAGCTGCGCGACGGCGAGGGGGCGATCCCCTGCGCGATCTGGCTCAACGATCTGGAGAAGGCCGGCCTCGGCGAGAGCAGCCTGCGGGACGGGGCCGAAGTGGTGATCTCCGGCGGGCTCGACTACTACCCCGGTGGCGGCGCGGCCTCGCCCAACTTCTGCTTCCGGGCGACGCACGTCCGCCTCGCCGGGGAGGGGGACCTGATCGCCCGCCTGGAGGCGCTGCGCAAGCAGCTGCGGGCGGAGGGTCTGTTCGAGCTGCAGAAGCAGCTCGCCCGGCCGCTGCTGCCGAAGACGATCGGCGTCGTCACCGCCGAAACCGGCGCCGCCCGGCGCGATCTCTGCGCGGGCCTGGAACGGCGCGGCTGGGGCGGATCGGTGATCTGGGCTTTCGCGCCGGTTCAGGAC
>JALYWY010000125.1 GCA_030852475.1 Actinomycetota bacterium
CCTGAATCGGCCGCCCCACCAGGCGGCCGATTCTTGTTTTGGCGGCTTCCTAAGCCAGGTTCGACTTGCGCGGGTAGGCGACCTCTGGGTCGGTCAAGACGTTGACCAGGGTCGGCCGCCCGGAGGAGAAGGCGCGCTCGAGAGCCGGCTTCAGCTCCCCCGGCTCGCGGACGAGGATCCCGTCGCAGCCGAGCGATTCGACCAGCTCGTCGTAGCGCGTTTCCGGCTGCAGCTCGGCCGCCACCGAGTAGCCGTAGAGGAACTTCATCGGGTGGTGCTCCAGCGCCCAGATGCCGTTGTTGCCCATTACTCCGACTACCGGCAAACCGTGACGCGACATCGTGTCAAACTCCATGCCGGCGAAACCGAAGGCGCCATCGCCCAGAAGCAGGCAGACCTGGCGGTCGGGATGGGCCGCCTTGGCGCCGATCGCCTGGCCCGGCCCGGCGCCCAGGCACCCGAACGGCCCGGGGTCCATCCAGCACCCCGGCTGGAAGGTTTCGATGTAACGGCCCGCGTAGGAGACGAAGTCGCCGCCGTCGCCGACCACGATCGCGTCGCGGTCGAGCACTTCGTTCAGCTCGCGGTAGACCCGCACCGGGTGCAGCGGCGAGCGCTCGTCGTCGAGCTCGGCCCGCTCCGCCGCCCGCTTCTCCCCCTCGACGTTGCGCAGCTGCTCGAGCCAGGCGCCGGTCCGCGGCGCCTCCACCCCGGCCGCCTCGCGGATCGCCGCGAGGCTGGCGCGGACGTCGCCGACCAGGTCGACCTCGGGAGCACGGTTGGCGACCAGCGCGTTGGGGGCGACGTCGAGGCGGATGATCTTCGTCTCCTCGCCGAAGCTGCCGCCGAAGCCGAGCCGGAAGTCCATCGGCACGCCGACGACGAGGGCGACGTCGGCGCCCTGCAGCGCCATCCCCCGGGTGCGGCTGAAGCCCAGGTCGTGGTCGGCGGGCAGGCAGCCGCGACCGAGCCCGTTGAGGAAGACGGGGATGCCGAGCGCCTCCGCCAGCGCCCGCAGCTCCTCCTCGCCGCGCCCCCAGTAGAGGCCGGTGCCGGCCATCACCGCCGGCCGCTCCGCCGCGGCCAGCAGCGCCGCGGCCTCCTCGACCCCCTCGGCGGGCTGGGCCGCGCCCGCCTCCGAGGCGGCGGGAACGTCCACCTCCGCCTCGGTGAAGACGACGTCGAGCGGATAGTCGACGAAGGTGGGGCCGCTCGGCGCCGCCGCGGCGCGGTCGAGGGCAGTGGCGGTGACGGCGGCGATCTGGGCCGGGTCCTTGACCGTCTCCGCCGACTTGACCAGCGGCGAGACGAAGGGCAGGTGGTCGATCTCCTGCAGCGAGCCCGAACCCCAGCGCAGCTCCGGCGCCCGCCCGCCGAGCACGCAGATCGGCGAGTTGTTGGCCTGGGCGCCGGCGATCGCGCTCAGCCCGTTGGTGACCCCGGGCCCGGCGGTCAGCGCCGCCACGCCGACGTTGCGGGTCGCCTTCGCGATCCCCTCGGCGGCAAAGGCGGCCGTCTGCTCGTGGCGCACGTCGACGAGGGCGATTCCCTCCTCCTTGCAGCCGTCATATATGGAGAACAGATGTCCGCCCGAAAGCGTGAAGAGGTGGTCCACCCCACGCGACTTCAGCGCCTTCGCGACCAGCCTGCCGCCGTGCTCAGCCATAGCGGCAGCCTATTGGCTGGCTGGCCATGTCGGGTTACCATCGCCTGGCCCGGGTGGCGAAACTGGCAAAAGCAGCGGCCTTAAAAGCCGCCGCCCCCTCGGGGGCTTGCGGGTTCGAGTCCCGCCCCGGGCATTCCCGCCCAGAAGGATTTTCCCCTGCTCCTGCGCGTTTTCCGGGTCCTAAAAGGGGAATAAAAGTTGTAGGGCCGCAACTCGGCCCCTGTTAGCGTGTCTATAGCTCTGGAACCAGTCCTTCCCAGGGGAGAGATCTTGGAGGCATCAGCCCTAACTCACGCCAGTCGCCGCGGGCTTCTCGCTCGCCGTTCGCCGCTGCTCAAGCTGCAGGGCGACGAGAAGCTGATCGCGATGACGCGCGCCGGCAACCCCGGCGCCTTCGAGATGATCGTCGACCGCTACCAGGGCCGCCTGCTCGGCTTCTGCCGCCAGATGCTGGGATCGACCGAGGACGCCGAGGACGTCCTGCAGGAGGTCTTCGTCAACGCCTACAAAGCGATGATGGCCGACGAGCGCGAGATCAACCTCCGCCCCTGGCTCTACCGGATCGCCCGCAACCGCTGCCTCAACCACCTGCGCAAGCCGAAGGCCGACGCGCAGGAAACGATGGACATGGTCCCCGAGGTCGACGCCGCCTCGACCGCCGAG
>JALYWY010000148.1 GCA_030852475.1 Actinomycetota bacterium
TCCGGAACTCCTCGAAGGCGACCAGCGCCTCGGCCGTGTTGCCGCGCCGCCGCAGGACCTCCAGCAGCGCCGCGCGCGCCGACTCGCGGAAGGGCGCGGCCTCGATCGCGCGCCTCGCGGCGCCCTCGGCCTCGTGCAGCTCGCCACCGCCCAGCTGCGCGCCGGCCAGCGCGGCGGTCTCCAGCAGCTCGATCCGCTGCTCCTCCATCTCTGAGCGGAACGGCTCCAGCCAGCTCACCTCGAGGCCCGGCAGCAGGCCGAGCTCGGCGATCGCCAGCGCCTCCCGCGCCTGCTCCCAGCTCTTCCGCGGATCCTCCGCCGCGAGGGAGGCGCGGCTCAGGCTCAGCCCGTCTCGCACCGCCTCGCGGTCGATCCAGGTCTCGGCGGGAAAGCGCAGCGCCAGCTCGGCGCGGCCCTCGAGCCGGTCCTGACCCAGCGCTCGCCGCAGCCGCGACAGCGGCGGGCGCAGCAGCGCGTCGCCGCTCGGCGGCGGGCCATCCTCTGACCACAGCGCCTCGACCAGCTCGTCGCGACGCACCGGCCGCTCGCGGTGCAGCGTCAGATAAGTGAAGAGGAGCCGGCCCTGGCGTCCGGGCAGCGCCTGCTCCAGCCGCTCCCCGTCCCATTCCACCTGGAGCCGACCGCATAGCTGCACCCGAGCTCCCATCGGGCAATCCTAAGTCGCCGGGAGCCGCGGGCGGATGTTCCCGCGGACGCTCCGCAGCGCATCGAGACCGGGCCGCTCGGATCGGCACCTTCGTCAAGCGGCGCATGCTCTCCTGCTAACGTACAACCAGATGGTTGTAGATCAGCTACAAGACGAGCAACGGACCGACCTGCTGTTCAAGGCGCTCGGCGACGCCACCCGGCGCGACATCCTCGGCCGGGTCGGCGATGCGGAGCTCTCGGTATCGGCGCTCGCCCGGCTCTATCCGGTCAGCTTCGCCGCGATCCAGAAGCACGTGGCGCTGCTCGAGCGGGCCGGCCTGGTCAGCAAAGAGCGGCGCGGGCGCGAGCAGATCGTCCATGCCGAGACCGAGGCCCTGCGCCGCGCCCACCAGGCGCTCGACCAGCTCGAGTCGCTCTGGCGCGGCCGGGTCGAGCGCATCGACGAGATCCTCGCCCAACCCACCACCAAGGAGAGATGAACGCACCATGCCCGTGACCGACGCACAGAAGGACTTCGACGCCTTCACGATGACGATGACCGCCGAGCTCGACGCCCCCGTCGAGCGCGTCTGGCAGCTCTGGGCCGACCCGCGCCAGCTCGAGCGCTGGTGGGGCCCGCCGAGCCACCCGGCCACCTTCACCGAGCACGCCCTCATCCCCGGCGGCCGCGCCGCCTATTACATGACCGCTCCCGACGGCGAGCGCCATCGCGGCTGGTGGCGGATCAAGGAGGTCGACCCGATGAGCCGCCTGCTGATCGAAGACGGCTTCGGCGAAGAGGGCGAGCAGAACGACGAGATGCCCGGCCCCGGCCACATGATCGTCACCTTCGAGGAGTCGGACGGCCGCACGACGATGACGATCGAGTCCCACCACGCCAGTCGCGAGGAGCTCGAGCAGATGATCGAGATGGGCGCCGAACAGGGCATGAAGGAAGCCCTCGGCCAGGTCGACGCGATCTTGGCCGAGTAGTCGGAGCACGGTACCGTTCCCGGCGCATGGCCAACGTCTTTGAGCCGCACTGGGACGAGGAGCAGGATCGGCCGCCTTTCTCCTGGCGACGGGCACGGTTGGGTCGCCAGGCCGGCGCTGATCAGCTCGGGGCATCGCTTTTCGAACTGGCGCCAGGTTGCTCCAGCTTCCCACTCCATGTGCATCACGCAAACGAGGAGATGCTGGTCGTCATCTCTGGCCATCCGACGCTTCGCACGTTGGATGGTGAGCGGCAACTTGACGAGGGAGAGCTGGTCGCTTTCCCGGCTGGCTCCGGTGGTGCCCACCGGATCGACAACCGCAGCCGGCAGCCAGCGCGCGTGCTGATCCTCAGCACCATGCTCGCGCCCGAGATCAACGAGTACCCCGATTCGGGAAAGATCTGGGCGCGGACGTTCCCACCCGGCGCCGCTCGACCCGACCACGCCGTCGACGTCCTCGTGCGCGCAGAGGACGAGAACGTCGACTACCTCGAGGGCGAGACCTAAGCTAATCCGCTGGGGCAAGAAATGGAGCAAGATGCCCCACAGATCCCAGCCGATCTCCACGTAGTTCGATCTCGCGAATTCGGCTTGAAACCTAGCTCCACGTAGTCCAGTCGATCCCAGGTTCGGCTCATAATTCTCGGTTGTGGCTCAGCGGTCATGGCTGGAGGCATACGCTGGTTTTGATGCGCCGACGTCAGCTCAGCCTGGGCATCGAGCCTCCGGCCGCTTGGCTCGGAATCGTGGCGACGCTGATCGCGGTTGCGGCCGGGACGCTGCTCGTCTTCCCGCTCAAGTCCGTCGCTCCGGTCGTCTCGCTCGGGATCGTCTACCTGCCGGCGATCCTGCTGATCTCGACTATTTGGGGGTTAAGGCTGGGGCTGCTTGCGTCGGTCGCGAGCGCCGCCGCCTTCAACTTCTTCCACATCCCATCGCTGCATCGCTTCACGATTGCCGACGAGGAGAACTGGGTCGCCCTGGTTGCGTTCGTCATCGCGGCGATCGTCAGCAGCACGGTCGCTGGCCTCGCGCGATCCCGCACCGTGGAAGCTGAGCGGCGTCGCGAGGAAGCCGACCGCGCACTCGCCGAGCTGGAGGCGCTGAGCCGCGAGCGAGATCGGATGCAGGCCGAGGCGGTGGAAGCCGAGGCGGTGCGGCGAAGCGACGAGCTGAAGACCGTGCTGCTGCGGTCTGTATCGCATGACCTACGCACCCCGCTCACGTCGATCATCGCGGGCGGTTCGGCTCTCGGCTCGGAGAGCTTGACCCCGGAGGAGCGCGCCGAGCTCAGCGAGGGGATCGTCGAGGAGGGCAGGCGCCTCTCGCACTTGGTCGAGAACCTGCTTGACATTTCCCGCCTTGAGACCGGAAAGGCCGAGCCCCATCGCGGCCCCGTCGATCTCGCCGACGTGCTGGAGGCGGCGCGAGAGGGACAGCGTGAACCCGAGCTGATCCGGCTGTCGCTCGACTCCGAGCTACCGATGGTCGAGGCCGATGCCGCACAGCTCGAGCGCGCCTTCGCGAACCTCCTCGAGAACGCGGTCCGCTACGGGGATGGTCGCCCCGTTCTCGTTCGCTCGCGCCTGGTCGGCGGCAATATCGTCGTCCGCGTGGTCGACCAGGGTCCGGGCATACCCGAGGGCGACCGCCAGCGGATTTTCGAGCCCTTCCAGCATGGCGACAGCTCCAGCGCGGGCTCCGGACTCGGCCTGGCAATTGCCAGGGGATTCATCGAGGCGAACGGGGGCGAGATTGCGGTCGAGTCGCTGGCGGGGCAGGGCACCAGCTTCGTCGTCACCTTGCCGCCGCACGAGGCGGGGGAAACGTGAGCGAGGCGAGGGTGCTGGTCTGCGACGACGAGGAGCAGATCCTGCGCGCGCTGCGGGTGATCCTGCGCGACGCCGGCTATGAGGCTGTCACCGCCTCGACCGGCGAGGAGGCGTTGGACCGCGCGGCGGTGAAACCGCCCGCCGCAGCGATCCTCGACCTGATGCTTCCCGGCATGGACGGCATCGAGGTGACGAAGCGGCTGCGCGAGTGGAGCGAGATGCCGATCATCGTCCTCTCGGCCGTCGGTGAGGAGGAGGCGAAGGTTCGGGCGCTGGCGGCCGGCGCCGACGACTACGTGACCAAGCCCTTCGGCCCGCCGGAGCTGATCGCGCGGCTCGAGGCCGTGCTGAGGCGGGCGAGGCCCGAAGCCTCGGAGCCGGTGATCGAGGCAGACGGGCTGGAGCTCGATCTGGGCGCTCGCGCAGTACGGCGCGATGGCGAGGAAGTCCACCTAACCCCCACCGAGTTCGAGCTGCTGCGGGTCCTCGCGCAGAACCGTGGCCGGCTGATGACGCATCGCGCTCTGCTGGTCGAGGTCTGGGGGGTGGAGTACGAAGCCGACGTGCAGGTCTTGCGTGCTCATGTCGCCAACCTGCGGAGCAAGATCGAGCCTGAAAACGGCCCCCGCTACATCCGCACCGACCCCGGGGTCGGCTACCGCTTCGCAGGCTAGAAGCGACCTTTTACGAAATCTGTATACGGAGGCCGCCTTCCTTCATGCGGCCTTGATGCCTCGTCCGTAGATTCCGGCACGAGTGACCGGCTCTCGTCCATAGATGGCCCAGCGCATCCCCAGAGACGAATCGCTGAGTCGGGTTCATGGCGTCGGGGCGCTGTTCTCAGCCGCCTACGGCAACGTCGGCTCCTCGATCTACTACGCCCTCGGAGTCACCGCCGCCTTCGCGCTCGGCCTGACGCCGGTTGCCTTCGTCATCTCTGGCCTGATCTTCGCCGCCACCGCCGCCACCTACGCCGAGGCGACGGTGATGTATCCGGAGGCCGGCGGCTCCTCGAGCTTCGCCCGCCACGCCTTCAACGAGCTCGTCAGCTTCATCGCCGCCTGGGGGCAGATGCTGAACTACACGATCACGGCGGCGATCTCGGCCTTCTTCGTGCCGCACTACCTGGCGGTGTTCTGGCCCTGGCTGGGGGAGAGCCCCGGCGACATCATCGGCGGCGCGGTCTTGATCGTGGGCCTCGCCCTGATCAACATCCGCGGAACCGAAGAGTCGGCGAAGCTCAACCTCGTCCTCGCCATCGCTGACCTGGCGACGCAGGTCGTTTTGGTCGGGATCGGTCTGGTGCTGGTGCTCAGCCCGGAGATCCTGGTCGACAGCGTCAACCTCGGGGTCGCCCCCACCTGGAGCGACTTCGCGCTCGGGATCGCGGTCGGGATGATCGCCTACACGGGAATCGAGACGATCTCCAATATGGCCGAGGAGGCCAAAGACGCCGCCCGCACGATCCCCCGCAGCGTCGGCTTCACGGTGGTCGCTGTCCTCGCCCACTACCTGTTGATCCCGATCGTCGCCCTCTCGGCGATGCCGGTCACCCAGGACGCCGCCGGCAACTACGCGACCGAGCTCGGTTCCACCTTTGCCGACGACCCGATCCTCGGCATCGTCGAGAACCTCGGCCTCGCCCACGTGCCAACGGAAATCCTCCGCTACTACGTCGGCGTGCTGGCGGCGGTGATCCTGCTGATCGCGACCAATGCGGCGCTGATTGGCGTCTCCCGCCTCACCTACTCGATGGGCCAGCACCGTCAGCTGCCGGAGAGCCTGCGCCAGGTCCATCCGCGCTATCGCACGCCCTACATCGCGATCCTGATCTTCGCCGCGATCGCGATCGTCACCCTGCTGCCGGGTCAGACGGACTTCCTGGCGACGATGTACTCGTTCGGGGCGATGCTCTCGTTCACGATCGCCCACGTCGCGGTGATCCAGCTGCGACGAAAACGGCCGGACGTGGAGCGAGCCTGGAAGCCGCCGATGAACATGCGCGCCTTTGGCGTCGAGGTGCCGCTCAGCGCTGTGTTGGGCGGGCTCGGCACCTTCATTGCCTGGCTCGTCGTGATGGCGCTCAACCCGACCACGCTCGTCGTCGGGCTCGGCTGGATGGTCCTCGGGATCGCCGTCTACGTTCTCTACCGGCGCAACCAGCGGCTGCCGCTGACCGAGACCGTGAAGGTCGTGCTGCCCGAGCCGCTGGGCGTTGAGGAGGTCGAGTACCAGTCGATCCTCGTCGCCTTCGAGGACGACGGAAGCTTCTCGCCGGAGATGGTCGCGACCGCGGTCAAGCTCGCTTCGAAGCGGCGCCGCGGGATCCACGTCCACTCGATGCTGACGGTGCCGACCAACCTGCCGCTGGACGCCGAGATGCCCGAGCACGAAGCCGACGCCCAGAGCAAGATCGAGGAGGCGAAGCTGATCGGCGGCCAGCGGGTGACCGGCCACGTTGCCCGGGTGCGGCCCGGCCAGGCCGGCTACTCGGTCGCAGACGAGGCGGCCGAGATCAAGGCGGCGGCAATCGTCATCGGCCTGCGCTACCGCAACGGCGTTCCGCTCTACGACAAGACGCTGCAGACGATCCTCGGCGAGCGTCCCTGCCGGGTGATCGTCGTCTCCGACCCGACCGACAAGCCACCGGCGGTCCCCGGCGCCGCCCTGGCCGAGGCGCGATGAGCGGCGAGCGCGTCTACCGCGGCGCCGTCCGCGCCTTCTCGGTCGCCCTCGTCGCGATCGGGCTGCTGGTCCTCGTCATCACCCTCGCCAATGGCGGCGGCCCGGCCTCGGTCGGGTTCCTGATGGGGATCGCCTTCCTGGTGGTCGGCGCCGGCCGCCTCTGGCTCAACGCCAGGATGGAGCGATGAGCGCCACGGGGATGCCGGGGCAGGACGGCGACCGCCCGGCGCAGCCGCCGGAGCCGCGCGGCGACCGGATGATGATCCGCGGCCTCGGCGTGCCGTCGCTGTTCGCCGCCGCCTACTCGGCCGTCGGCTTCTCGATCTACTTCGCCCTCGGCGTCGTCGCCGACAAGGGCCTGGGGCTGACGCCGCTGATCTTCCTCGCCGCCGGCCTGCTCTTCGGGTTGACGACGCTGACCTACGTCGAGGGCGGGGCGATGTTCCGCGAGCGCGGCGGCTCTTCGACCTTCGCCCGCCACGCCTTTAACGAGCTGATCGCCTTCATCGCCGGCTGGGCGATCCTGATCGACTACCTGATCGTCATCGCCCTGGCGGCGCTCTCGGTGCCGCACTACCTGACGCCGCCGGGCACCGAGTTCGCCCACCCGGGCTGGGAGATCGGGGTGGCGGCGGCGGTGATCGCCGGCGTCTGCGTGCTCAACATCCTCAACGTCACCGGCCGCGCCAAACAGCGCTCGCTGGCGCTGCTGGCGCTCGCCGACCTCTTCCTGCAGCTGGCGG
>JALYWY010000167.1 GCA_030852475.1 Actinomycetota bacterium
GGAGCTGAAGCTCGAGGGCGAGGTCGACGAGGAGCTGACCGCCCTGCTGGCGGCGCTCGACTGATGCCCGCGGATCTCCCCGACGCCGTCGTCTTCGACAACGACGGGCTCCTGCTCGACACCGAGTCGGTCTGGACCCGGGCCGAGGAAGACCTCTTCGAGCGCCGCGGGCTCGAGTTCACGCCCGCCGACAAGCTCGAGCTGGTCGGCACCTCGGCTGAGATCGCCGGCGGGATCCTCGAGCGGCGGCTGGGTGAGCCCGGCCGGGCGGAGGAGCTGATCAAGGAGCTGAACGCGCTCGTCGTCGCCGAGCTCGAGCACGGGGTGGAGGCGATGATCGGCGCCCGTGAGCTGCTCGAGCGACTGCGCGAGCGCGGCACCCCGATCGGCCTCGTCTCCAACTCGCCGCTGCGCTTCGTGCGGCGCTCGATCGAGATCGCCGGCTTCGAGAACCTCTTCGACGTCGTCCTCAGCGCCCACGAAGTGGCGGCGCCGAAGCCGGCGCCCGATCCCTACCTGGAGGCGTGCCGGCGGCTGGGCGTGGAGCCGGGCCCTTCGGTGGTGGCGCTGGAGGACTCGCCGACCGGGGTCGCCGCCGCCAGGGCCGCCGGTCTGACGGTGATCGGCGTTCCCTCGATCGAGGGAATCGCGCTCGAGGAGGCGCACCACCTGGCCGGTTCGCTGCTGGACGCCGTCGTGGCGCGGCAGCTGGCCTTTTAGGCTCGTTCGAAGAAATTCGAAGGCGTGTCGATTTCGGCGCGGCCCGTTCGTCGTAGGGGTAAAAGGCGGAAGCGGAGAGCTTGCGCGGAAGCAATCGAAAGGACCACAAGATGCGTGTTATGGCGATCGTCAAGGGAAGCGAGGACTCCGAGGCCGGGAAGATGCCGAGCCAGGAGTTGCTCAGCGCGATGGGCAAGTTCAACGAAGAACTGACGGAGGCCGGGCTGATGATCACCGGCGAGGGCCTGCGACCGTCCTCCAAAGGCGCCCGGGTCAGCTTCGGCGGCGAGGGCGACCGGACCGTCACCGACGGCCCCTTCGCCGAGACCAAGGAGCTGATCGCCGGCTTCTGGCTGTTGCAGGTCGACTCGTTCGACGAAGCGGTGGAGTGGATGAAGCGCTGCCCCAATCCGCATGACGAACCGGGTGAGATCGAACTCCGCGAGGTCGCCGAGGCGGAGGATTTCGAGTAGGTCAGCCGCGCAGCACCCGGCGGCGGCGCAGCACCCGCTCGCCGAGCTGCAGCAGTTCTTCGACCTGGGCGCGTTGTTCGGTGCCCAGGTCGCCCTGCAGGGCGGTATTGGCGGCTTCGCCGGCCTCGGTTCTCCGCTCCGAGAGGGTGGCCATGTCCTTCTCGTGATCGGGGTCGGAGAGGGCGCCTTTCAGCTCGACCAGGAGGGCCTCGAGGCCGACCCGGAGCTGGAGGGCGGCCTCGCGGGTGCGTCCTGCATCGATATCGGCGCGGGCGCGGAGGAGGAGGGTCTCGCAGGCGTCGAGTTGCTCACGGCCGCGGAGCACGCCGGCTACCCGTTCCTGGGGCCGCAGCTCTTCCTCCCGGCGGCGACGGCGCGAGGAGCGGGGTTGGGTGTCGACCTCGCGCGCTTCGGTGAAGCGGCTGTCGGCAACCTCCTCGCCGCTGCCGAATCCGATCAGGACCCGCTCCGCCACCTCAGCGTCAAGCTCGACTTGAGAGTTAGGGTTTGCGGTGGATACCGCCTGGGCGTGCAGAGCTCGGTTGAGCAAGGCCAATCCCTCGCTGACGAGGACATCGACGGTGTCCTCAGCCTCGAACGCCTCGTCGAGCCAGCGGGCCGCGGCTCCCGGATCCTCGAACGGTGCGAAGGCGCGGATCGCGGTCGCCTGCGTCAGCGCCAGGGTTGGAAGCTCCGTATTGACTTCTACGGCCCGCCCGCGGCGGCGCCTGCGTCCGCTCGCCCGCGGCGCGCCGGTCCGTTGCAGGACTAGGACACTCTCCTCTTCGCCCGGTTCGGGGGCGCGCGATAAGTAGCGCCCGTCGGCCAGGGGCAGCGCCCCCGCGAACTCGAACTGCACGAATCCGAATAGCTTGGTCAGAAGACGGATTCTCGCCGCTCAGGGCGACGCTTGCGCGGTCAGTCGCCGGTGCCGGCGGAGATGCCGCCGCTGGTCTGGTCGGGAATCGAGAATTTCGAGGGGTTGACCGGCACGCTCGGATTCTCGATTTCGCCGAGACGGTTGATCAGCCGCTGCCACTGATTCGGTTTCAACAGGGCGGCGAATTTGGCTTCGGCGTCGCCCGTCAGCGGGTGGTAGCCGACGTGGACGTGGTCGTAGTGGTCGGCCATCGGGAAGCTGGTCGGGCCAGGGAAGTCGAGAAGCGAGATCACCTGGTGGGGGTGCATCGTCCCCTGCAGTCGCAGCACCTCGCGGATCAGTTCCTCGGTCGGGCTTCCGGGTCCCTGGTTCCCGGTTACCGGCTGCCCGTTGATCACAGGGATGTCGACCGCGGTGCCCGTGGTGTGCTCGGAGACGTTCCCGGAAGCGGTCAGCAGGCCGTGGCCGCACTGCAGCGAGGTGACGCTCATCTCGAAGCCCCTCACGGTCAGGTACTCGAGCATCGCCAGGATGCGGCGGTCGATCCGGCCGCTGGCGATGTCTTCGCGGCCGCATTCGTAGATTTCGAGCTTCTTGTTGGCGAGGACCCGCTTCTGCAGAGCCTCCTTGGAGAGCAGCAGCACGCCGGCGCCGCTGAGGCGGGCGAAGGGGCTCTTGCCTTTGGCGCGGTAGATCGCGGTCGCCTCGAGCAGCTTCCAGCCGTCGAGGATCGGCTTCGGGTCGATCCGCGGGGCACCTTTGCCGGCCGGGCGGATCGAGAAGTTGATGTGGGAGTCGACCCCGTCGCTGCCCTCGCCGACCCGGGCGAGGACGGTCCCGGCGATTACTTTCGAGCCGACCCGCAGCGAGCCCTCGGCGCTGGCGGCGACCGCCGCCTGCAGCGCCTCGGCGTTCTTGGCCTCGCCCTCGGCCCGCTCGGGGAAGGCCCGCAGCCGCGGCCGCAGGTTCTGGCTTTCGACCGGGACGCGCTTCTCCTTGCCGGTCGGCATCACCACGAGGCGCTTGTCCCGCACCAGCTGGCCGAGTTCGGCGTAGGTGAAGCGGTTGCCGTAGGTGTCTTCGAGGACGACGAAGTTGCCGAGCCGCTCGGAGCTGCCGAGCTTGCGGATCACCCCGTCGTTGACGGCGACGACCGGCGCCCCCTCCTCGCTGAAGATGTTGATCCCGCGCGGGGTGGGGGAGGAGGAGATGACTTCGGCGGCGTTGCCGTAGTCGACGCTCTCGCCTTTCCTCAGGGCAGCGCGGGCGGCGACGTCGTCGGCGTAGCGGGCGTCGGCGGCGATCGGGAAGTGGGCGCCCTCGGTGAGCCCGGTGAGCGAGCCGACCAGGTCGGAGGGAAGGCGGCCGTAGGCGCGCGCGTAGAGCAGCACCTCCTGCACGTACCAGTCGGCGTGGTTGTAGGCGAAGATCGCCTGGTAGAGGTCGTCCTTGGCGCCGGCGATCTTCAGGTAGTTGGCGGCGGCGCAGATCGCGTCGACCGGGTTGTAGGGGTCTTTGCGGCCGTCGCCGTTGGCATCTACTCCGAAGGCTTCCCAGCTCGAAGGCAGGAACTGCATCCAGCCGACCGCGCCGGCGCTGGAGACGTTGAGGTTGGTGCCGAACCCGGTCTCGATTTTGTTGATCGAGGCCAGCACCTCCCACGGCACCCCGTATTCGGTGCCGCAGGCCTGATAGATCGGCAGCAGGAACGGCGGGATTTCGAAGGAGTCGATGACGAAGTTGGGAACCCCGATCGGCGCCGGGCCGAAAGGCGCGATCGTCGTCGTCGGGTTGAGGGTGGTGGGGGCGCCGCCGTCCGAGTACTGGGAACCGCCGTCCGGGCCTTTCGGCAGCGGCTGGTCGCCACCGCCGTTGGCGCCCGGGGCGTTGACGCCGCCGCTGCTGCCGGTGCCGCCGCTGGCGTCGCCGAGGCCGTCGTTGCGGTCGACTCGGTCCTCGCCGACGGGGGCGCTGCCGCCGTCGATCCCCGTGCCCTGCTTGACGCCCGGCTTCTTGCCGGGGGAGGGCGAAGGGGCGGGAGCGGGCGCGGGGGCTGGAATCGGCGCGGCTTCGGCCTCGGCTTCTTCCGTCGGAGCCGGGGCGGGGGTGGCCTCGTCGGTGTCCTCGGCCGATTCGCAGCCGGCGTCGTCGCTGTCGACAAGGCCGTCGCCGTCGTCGTCGACGCCGTTGGCGCAGGCGGGCGCCTGCAGCGAGGGGACCGCCGTCGTCGTCACCCCCGAGGGGTCGACGGCGGAGCCTTCGGAGAGTGGTTCAGCACCGGCTAAAGCGGTGCCCAGAGCCGCGACCAACAGGAAGCTGGCGAAAGCGAGGAGAAGTGCGAGCTTGGTTCTCATCCCGAAAGCGTCCCTGCCCACACTCGGATACCCCTCCCTGGGCAGTGGTTGGAAGCTACCCACTAGTACGGGCGTCCGCAATGGAAGCGGCCGCTCCCAACAAGTCCTTAATCAACGTCTGAAACATCGTTGTAACGACAGATTTTCAGTTGAGCCGGATGCGCTCGTTAAGCTGCTGTGACTCTTGAGCTTCGAGGACTACGAGCAGGACGGGCTGCGGGCGCGGGCCGAGCAGGCGCTCGGGGAGCTGGCGCAGGCCCTGATCGACAACCCCACCCTCCACGATGCGATCACCGCTGCCCTGGGGGCGCGGGAGAAGGCGCTGGAGGCCCAGCAGGCGGCGATGAGCGCCCTCAACCTGCCTTCGGCGACCGATGTCGAACGGCTGGAGCGACGGTTGCGCTCCTTTTCTCAGCGGCTCGAGGACGTGGAGGAGGCAATCGACGACCTCAGCCGCGAGCTCGGGCAGCTGCGGCGGGAAAACGCCAAAAAAGCCTCAGGGAAAGCGAAGTCTAACTCTCAACCTTAGGTTGAGAATACTGCTGCGGCCGCCCTTCCGGCGCGTTTAGCTACCCGCTCCAGCTCCTCGTCCCGGAGCTGGCCCGCATCGCTCCGCTCGGAGACGATCAGGATCGTCGCCGTCGCCACCCCATGCTCACCGCCGGCCGTTAGGAGGGCCGCCGTCTGCATGTCGGCCCCCTCGGCCAGGACGGAGGGACGGTCCCGCTCCGGCCGGTGCAGGGTGTCGAGGCTGACCGCGACTCCCCGCTGGATTTCCTCCAGGGATTGCTCGAGCGCGGCGGTCAGTTGCCCGTCTGGAGCCGCGACGACCCCGGCGGGGGTGCGTGCCTCGGAGACGAGCAGCAGATCCCCCAGCTCGAGGTCTCCGAGCGAAGCGCAGGTTCCGATCCGCACCGCCCGCCGCACACCCAGCTCCGCCAGGTCGGCGAGCACCACCGAGGCGCTCGGCCCTCCCATCCCGGTCGACTGGATCGTCAGCCGGTCGCCGGCCTTCGTCCTGCCCGTGTAGCCCCAGAGGCCCCGGGCGTGGTTGCTCATCTTCGGTTGCTCCAGCAGCTCCTGCGCCAGCATCAGCGCCCGGCCCGGGTCGCCGACGAGGATCGCGTCGGCGGCGATCGGCGCGGTGGGGCGGAGTCGGGCGGGCATCGGCGCCGACCCTAGCCGCCCAGGCACGGCGCCGACATTCGGGAGAAACGGCCCCCGCCGAATTTGCTCCAGCCGTCCAAAGACCCCTCTGAAGTCCGTCCATAGCTTGAGAGCCAGTTATCCAAACGCGACCGGCGGGGCCGTGAATCCCGGCGGGCTAGGAGGAATGGAATGAAAAAGAGGCTCTTGATCGCCGGCCTGGGGGCCGCGGTTGCCTCGCTCGCCTTGCCGGGGATCGCCTCTGCGGCAACGCTGGAGGGAACCGCGGCGACCCTTGCCGAAAAGACGAGCGAGCTGGACATGGTCTGGGTGGCCGTGGCCTGCGTGCTCGTCTTTTTGATGCAGGCCGGCTTCATGTTCCTGGAGATCGGTTTCTCGCGGCAGAAGAACGTCGGCACCGGGGTCGCGAAGATCCTGGTCAACCTCGCGATCGTGACCATCGCCTGGTGGGCGATCGGCTACGGCGTGGCTGAAGGAGGCGGCAACGACTTCTTCGGCGACAGCGGTTTCTTCTTCCACTTCGGCCAAACGGTCGGCAGCGGCGAAGAAGCGTTCCAGGTTGCCGGCCCCGACGCGATGCTGATGCTCTTCGGGCTCGCCTTCTGTGCGGTCTCGCTGGCGATCGTCTGGGGAACCACCCTGGAGCGGATCAAGTTCGGCGCCTACGTGATTTACGCGGCGGTGTTCGGCGCGGTCATCTACCCGCTGATCGCCCACGCGGTCTGGGGCGGCGGCCTGCTCTCCGACATCGGCGGCAAGCCGGTGATGGACTTCGCCGGCTCTTCGGTCGTCCACCTAACCGGCGCGGTCGGCGCCCTGGCGGCGCTGTTGCTGCTCGGCCCGCGGATCGGCAAGTACGACGCCGAGGGGAAGCCTCGGGCGATCCCCGGTCACTCGATGCCGCTGGTTGGGCTCGGCGTGATCATCCTCTGGATCGGCTGGTTCGGATTCAACGGCGGTTCGACGTTCGAAACGAGCGCCTCGTTCTTCGGTGAGGTGATGCTCAACACGCAGCTGGCCGCGGCCGCCGGCGTGATCGGCGCCAGCCTCGCCGTCTACATGAAGAGCAGGAGCCTCGACGTGGGCATGGCCGGAAACGGCGCAATTGCCGGTCTGGTCGGCATCACCGCCCC